>CAZPYR010000067.1:0-6799 GCA_964590815.1 uncultured Gammaproteobacteria bacterium
GACGTGAAAAACGGTAAGGCGACGGTACAGATTTTTGATTTCGGTATTCCACAGACAAATGATGGATATGAAGGTGAGGCAAAAGTGGGATACGATGTCTTGACATATGAAGCGAGACAAAAGCTCAGGACTGTGATTGATGAACACAAGGTGCGAGGTGAATTTGCAATTGTGCGAGGTGATGGTGAAGCAATATTGACGACAGATTGGTATGATGCTGCTCTTTATGAGGCAGCTGTTGAGTCAGTACGGACTCCCGATTGGAAGCCCATAGGAGTGTATGCGACTCTTGGTATCTATATAAAAACAGAAAATGATGCTGCAATACGAATCGTGAATCACATTAAAAAAGGCGTAGGCCTTTTTACGGATGAAACATCAGACAGAGAAAAACGATATTTTCAAGAAATGGAGAGCTATCGTAAGATTTGTGAAGCAAAGCCCTATGGTATAACGACCCATGAAGTGTAAGTTAACTCTTTAGTAAAAAACTGGAGATTACTTTAGTGCTACATTAGATACGGAAAGCCAATATTTATCTTTCAGATATTCTTTATCGTGACCGGGATAATCAAAGAAGCCATTTGATTTTTGCATTTCTTCTATATCTTTAGTAAAGATAATCCTTAGTGTGTTTTTATCTTCATAGTAGACCCAGGAAGTTGGTGTTTTAAGTACCAATTTCTTTCCTATAGTCGTATCGGGGATGGAATCGAGTATATTGGGAGTTATAACTAAAAATTCTGTACTGATCCATTTGTCAGATTTATAAGTAAGGAAGGGAATAGTGGTTTTTATATCTTTCATGTCCAGATTCATTTCCTTAAGAAGGGGTTGGATCTTTTGTGTTTTAAATCCGTCATGATTATAGGTAAATGAACCAGAAGAGTAAAATTCACGGGTTTGCCAGAACGTTTGTCCATCAAGTTCTTTCTTTTGTGCCGTATTCACTATAAATTGCTCCAGGATCTTTGTACGATAAGATGCATTTAAAAGAGAAGCTAAAGACGGCTGCAAAAATATAAACAAAAAGCAGAGAATACCTAGTATACTAAGTAGCAATATGAAAGGCTTACGTGAAAATAGAGTATTCATAGTGATAATCATCCTCATTATATCACTGTTCCTGGTACTTGATCTGCTGTTACATAAAGGTCAACCGGTGACTTTTGATGGCCCCACACATATTTCAAATATTGCGCAGATGTATGCAGCAATGCAAGATGGAGAATTTCCGGCGCGGTGGGGTGGTGGATTTGCCCGATATGGTCTGCCAATTCCTGTGATCGCACAGCAGTTTACTTCGTATCTTGGAGCTTTTATCACATATGCGACACATGACGTAACTGTATCTTATACAATTGTAGTTTTTATTGGTGCTTTTGTATCAACGTTTGCTATGTACTATTTTCTACGACTGTATGTGTCGCCATACTCAGCTCTTGCGGGCGCGTATCTCTTCCATTTCGCGCCATATAGGATTATGAATGTATATATACGAGGTGCTTTACCTGAGTTTTTTTCAAGCACTTTTATCCTTCTTATCCTCATATCAATGTATTATGCAATTGAAAAGAGGTTGTTTAGCGGCTATCTCATGCTTGCTTTGTCGGTGGCCTTGCTTTTACTGACCCACCCCTTTATGTTTATCGTAGGAAGCTTTTTGTATATACCTTATGGTTTATATTTGTTGAGAGATAAAAAATTTGGAGAAATTAAAAAGATAAGTATTTTCAGTATATGTGGCGTCGGCCTCGGATTTGCAATCGCGGCTTATTTTATTGTGCCGCTCTTTATAGAAATTCGATATTTTTATTATGGCACAACATATTCTCATTTTCTCCCGGGTCATTTTTTGCCTCTAAGTAATTTTATAGCTGAGCGTTGGTATTACTATTATAAGGGAGATATTTTTCCTCGCGGGCATGTACATATTGGAGGAATCGTGGAGGGTATTATTGCTTTAACGGCAATCTGTATTAGTGTTGGGAGCTATCTAAAAACAAAAAAAATTGAATTAATTCATATATTTGCAGTAGCCGGAGTTATGATAGTGTTCTTTACTCAGGAAGTAACGGAACCAATTTACAAAGCAGTTATCCCGCTAGGAAATATCCAGCATCCTTGGCGTATGATGACTGGCTATGTATTTATACCACCAATCCTATTTGCCTTACTGCTTCATAAAATAAAAAGGAATGATCTGTATATAGTGTGTCTGCTATCTGTCATTTTTCTTGTGAGTATATTACGTTTTCCACAACTGTACGGGAAAAATTATGTAGAGCATAGTCAGGATACGTACTTTAATACTGACTATAATTTACATGGTATTGTGATGGATACAGTCTGGATGGGAGATGAGCGTACTTACCCTTACCAAAAGGAAAAAATTAAAATTATAAGCGGGGAGGGAAATATAAGTGACAAAATGATAAAAAATGGGAGTCGATCTTACACTCTTGAAGCTAAAACGCCTGTACGAATTGTTGATTATACGTTCTATTTCCCGGGGTGGAAGGTATGGGCTGATGGAAAGCCTCTCACAATACAATTCCAGGATCCTGAATATAGGGGAGTAATAACGTATGAAGTACCTGAAGGGAGTCATACAATATATGCCAAATTTGGTGAAACTATGGTACGAATGTTTGGAAATATTGTTACCCTCTTTGGAATATCTGTGTTAGTTCTCCTTTATTATTTTCGAAAGAGACTTCACCATTTCTTAATCACATAAAACATATATGTTTCAAGCAGTCACCAAGTTTATACAGAAAGCTAATCCTTGGATTATCGTAAGTATTATTTTTCTCATTGCCCTGGTATTACGTCTTTATAAACTCGGTTCTATTCCTGGTACTTTTCAGGAAGACGAAGTACTCAGTGGCTACGTAGGCAGATATATTGTCCAAAATGGTAAGGATATTTATGGCAATCCTTGGCCGCTTTTATATTTCAATAAATTTGGAGATTATTATATAGTCCTTCCTATGTATTTAATCGGCCTATCTACATATATTTTTGGCGTAAGCGAGTTTGCGGTACGGTTTCCTGCTGCTTTACTTGGCAGCTTGGTGGTATATCCACTTTTTTTATTGGCAAGATGGATGTTTAATAGTAAAAGTACTGGCTACATAGCAGCCTTACTTATAGCTATCACTCCATGGCATTGGGTACTTTCCAGAGCCATTGTTGAAGGTATCATTGGTTCTACTATATTTCTTGCAGGTATAGTTATGTTGCTTAACTATTTGCGGAGTGAAAAATTGAAATCAATTGTAATATCATCTGTATTATTTTTAGTTTGCTACATGATTTATCATCCATTTCGATTATATGTTCCTCTTATTTTCTTGCCTCTTTATTTTCTTTTTCAACTATATAAGGATAAAAAAATGTTACGCACTGTCCTCATTATTAATGCTGTTTTTTTTCTTCTAACTTTTTACATAAGCACCACTCCGTGGGGTAGCGGCAGGTTTACACAAACATCTATTTTTAGTGATATCTCAGGCGTGGAAATCAAAACTCAACAACAGATTTTTAATATGGGGAATGGACACTTACTTGAAGCCCGTATCTTTCACAATAAAGTAGTAGGATATAGTAGAGAATTTATCAAGCAGTATCTTACATATTTTTCACCACAATTTTTATTTCTACAGGGCGGGGCTGAGTCAAGATATGATGTGCCCGAACAAGGATTGCTGTATATGTCATATCTTATATATTTTATTGTACTTGCTGTACCATTTTTTAAACGCCCATCACAACCTGATAGTAGATATATTTATTATTTACTGTATTTGATTTTACTTGCACCTATTCCGGCTGCTTTTACTTATGTGGGAGCCCCAAATATACATAGGGCGGCATTACTTGGTGTTTTACTTATAATTCCTGCATCGTATGGCATGTATACGATGTTGCAATCAAGGTACCGTTTTATTCTCATACCTTTTGTGATGATATTATTGGTCGGGGAGGTAATTTATTTTTGGCATCAGTATAGAACACAAGCAGATATTTATACTAGTATGCGTCGAAATGATGGATTTAAGGAATTAGTTTTATATGCGCAGGCAAACAAAAATCAATACGATGAGGTATTCCTTCCGGCAGAAGGCAATACAGCTCTGTACTATTTATTTTTTACTCATGACTTTTCAGCAGATTATTCCGCTCAGTTTCAAACAGACGCGCACATAGATAGGATTGGGAATATCCGTTTTATTAAAGCAACATGTCCGACTGAGGTGCTTAGTGAAGCCGATAAGAAGAAAAATATACTTGTGGTGAACAGGCATAGTTGCGCTGAAACGCAAGGATATGATCAGATAAATACAATACGGGGTAAAAATATATTACTTGGATTTAAAATATTTCGTCCTGCAGGGAAGCAATAGTCTAATTACATTCGCTTAAGTAAAGAGTTGAGTACTTTATTACGTATTCTTTCGGTCTGAGAACCCAATTTTTCTTTTTCTATCCAGTACGTACTTTCATAGAGTGTTTGTTTAAAGTGATTTGTTATTTCTGTAGCTTGTATGTGATTTTGTGAAACTGTATTTTTATTCTGTTCCCAGTAGAAGAAATATACCAATAAGCAATAAAACATTTGGAGAAATGCGAGTACTGTACCATGCATGCCGTCTTTATATCCTTTCTCAGCAAAATATCGGCTTATAAATTCTTGTAAACCTTTTTTAAAAGAAATAGTTAGAGTTAATTCACTGTTCTTATGAATATATTCTTTCGCTTCTGCTTTAGCATAGCGAATCATTTTTGATAAATATTCATCAACAGTTTCATAGTTGTAGTGTATGATTGCCTTCTCTTCAATTGCTTCTATTTTATATTCTTTTCCTTTTACTTCAGGCTGAGCATGCAGACGTGAAGGCCAGACTAGGGAATCTTTTTTAAAAAAGCGTATCTGATAATCGGGCCACCAGCGAGAATGTTCTATCCATTTTCCAAATATAATATTTTTCCGAGGTATGGAAATATAATCACAATTGTTCATATTCTTAACTATTTCTTCTTTCAGTGCCGAAGCTATGATTTCATCAGGGTCTAGAAATATCACATGCTCATGTGTGGCAAATTCTTTGGATTTTTCACGGATTTGTTCGACATATAGGATTTGTTCTTTGATATGCTGCACTTTTACGTTGTCATATTGAGAAAGAATTTTTTTTGCATCATCATTTATGCCGATATCTACTATCACTATTTCATCTACAAAATCTAGGGATTGGATAGATTCAGCCAGGTGTATCGGATTGTCTTTTACGACTAAAATAGCACTGATTTTACTCATATTTAAACATGGATTTTAATTCTTCAATCAAATTTATTTTAAATACAACATATAACATAGCCAAATACACAAGACCTCCGGAAATAATAGCGAGTATAAGACCAGGATAGGACGGATAGACTGATTTTACTAGGAAAACAATAACACCCATGATCATACTTGCGGTAAATGGTGCGGCTATACTACTCCAAAAATGAAATTGTACATATTTTCGCGCTACATGCATGACGGCTATAAACGTAAGTGAAAGGAAAACAAGAGCTATTGGAAAACCAAGCATACCAAATCGATTAGAAAGGACGGGCACGAGAAGCCATGTCATGACTGTCCAGTAAATCATAAATTTAAAAGAGATTTTTACTTTACCCAATGCATTAAAGAGATTAATAAAAGGGGTTGAAAAAGAGGTGAGGAAGGCCGAAATACAAATAAGGTAAAAGATAGGAAGGGCGGGTTCCCATTTATTATATTTAGGAATCACTTCAACTATGCGATCCATGAGAAGTACGGCACCTATATATAGTGGGGCAAGTATAAGTGTCTGGTAACGAAGGATTTTTTGTATGAGTCCTGAAATTTTTTCATTGTCATCCTGAAAGCGGGCAAAAACGGGGAATAAAATACGGCTAATATTGTCCATAATCATACGTATTGGAGCTTCAGCCCATCGTTTTGCCCAGCCTATGTAGCCTAGTGCAGTAAGGCCTAGTATGCGACCAAGAAACAATGTTATGAGATCATCCTTTACTAGAGCCAGTAATGTATTCGTTTGAAATGGAATGCCAAATGACAGAAGTTCTTTGAGACTCTTTCGAGAAATATAAAAACGAGGTGACCAAAAAGAAATAGAATACATAAGAAATACACCCACAATTGCGCGAATAAGTACTGAATAGGTGAAGCTCATAAGTCCAAAACCAGCAAGTGCAAAAAGCGATACTGCAATATAAAATAATGTATTCTCTACAATTTGAACAAGTACTATCTTTTGAAAATTTACTTTACGTTCAAGTAATATTGAAGGAATAGTCTTAAGCGAAGAAAAGAAGAAAGAGATAAGCAGTGCCCAGTAGAGATATACGGCTTCACCAGGTAGTTTATAAAAATCTTTAATAATATTGGTCAGCAAAAAGCCAATAGCAATGAGCGATATAATGAGAATTTGCTGCACAGTAAATGTGGTGTATATATCTTCATCGGTGACTTCTTTTTTTTGAACCAAGGATGCTGCGAGGCCAATATCTGAGAAATAATTGAGGAAAGAAATAATTGACAGTGTAATAATATATACACCAAATGTCGCAGGTGGCAGCACAATGGTGAGGACGAGATTGGCTATAAGACCCAGAACAGCTGAATAGCCGCTTTGAAAGAAGAGGCTTAGCAAACTAACAATACTGTTTTTTTTTATGCTTTTTTGATGATCGTGCTCCATGATGAGCAAACTGATACAGAAATATTTGCCAATCTGATGAC
>CAZPYR010000068.1:0-6788 GCA_964590815.1 uncultured Gammaproteobacteria bacterium
GCTATAAGTAGACCTGATGAGATAATAGTCATCAGATTGGCAAATATTTCTGTATCAGTTTGCTCATAGTTGATTTGGATGGTCGAAAAATCATTAGCCTTCACATCAATGAGCGGTCTACCAAATGAATCAAATTTGGTGGGGATAAAAGACACACCATCTACTGTGATTTTCCAATAGGGTGCATAGTGGATATTTGCTACGAGAGGTTTAGATGCTTTTGCCATAAATATTTTGGAAAAAGGGGTGTTTTGTACTTCAAGTTGCGTATTATCTTTACTTTTTACCGCAATGTCTGAAGTACGTATGTCGCTGGGCTGCTTCTCGGCCTTTTTCCATGCATCATAATTGACGTGAGTTGGAATATATTCAGGTACCTTATATGCTACATCTTGTTTTATATATTTTTGTGAGAGGTATTTATTGGTAAATTCTTCCTGAGAAATCATATTACCTTGAAAGTATTTAGCATGGAGAAGGGCAATAATAATCATTAAGCCCAGGGCGCCTGCCGTCTGTGCATATTTACTGACATTTGATAGTAGGAAAGCTGAAAAAAAAGATATACCAAATAGCGAAAACATAAGAAAGCGCCAAGGGAACTGAAATAGTGAAAGAATTGGCTCGAACAACTTCCAAATCCATAATGACTGGTATGTCGTCATGAAGATACTTACAAGAGTAAGAGCCAACATAAAAAGTGAAATACGTTGAATCTCTGAAGAACTCAGTGGGATATTTGTTCTAATAACAGGATATATTTGATTAATAAAATTAACTATATTATCGATAGATTTCTGTATGAATTGTAAAATCTTGTTTGGTTTATGAATATAGCTTGTATATAAAAACAATAACATACCTGAAATGCTAAGAAGGATGGGTATCTTACCCAGCATAAAGGACATGCCATCTGTAGTACATCCGGGAGCTGATCCGGCATAGCCCCAAACTGATGTCCAAATTTGTGAAATACAGAGAAAATGATCTGTGTACTGAGTCTTTGTTGCAATCGAGCGAGCCTGAACAAAAGAAATTTCAAACACTGCTGGTATAAGGAAATAGGAACTCAATAGAAGTCCAGATGCTATTGAAATAATATTTAATATTTTTTTTTGTAATAAGCTGATGAAAACAATAATTATACCCAGAGAAATAAGAGAAAGAATATTGTGCGCTGTAAATAAAAATGATAAAACAAATGCAGTGATGATGAGACGTTTTTTGCTATTGGTAATAAGTAAATATAAGGCCCAAGGCAGTAAAGCAAATATCCATGTTTCCCCGATATTCCCTCTCACAAAAATATCTACAGCTATATAAGGAGAAGTTGTATATATAAAAGCTCCCAGTATAGAGGGATAGAAAAAAAAGAAACGGCGTAGGAATACATACATGCCACTAAATCCTATAAATAAAGCCAGAAGGTAGGTGAGCTTCATGGCATTAATAAGTCCGAATCCACTCAACTGAAACAGTTGAGTCACCCAGTAAGGGAAAGGCGCATAGTAATTGAATACAGGATACCCAAGGCCAAAAGAAAAGTCTGGAGCTATACGAGGAGGAATTTTGCCTTGCTGTATATTTAGATTAAATTGTTGGATACGGGCGGCTTGGGTTTCATCATGTGCCAGAAACATTCTCCGATCAGTTGGTAGCAACTGTCGGCTCGTAATGAAAAGGAGGACACATACTGAAATAATAAAAAAAAGTCTGTTCATAGCCTTTGTACGTGTGATCTGATAATTCTCTTACCTGGTTACGGATTTTAATTTAAAGAGGTAGAGTGCTTCAGTGCTAGTGGGCTTAGTATATTTCTCAACAAGCTCCATAGGCCAGGAATCGGAGAATTCTTTACGATGGGAAAAAACAATATAAACATCTTTACCGTCGTTTAGATCCTTTTGAGAATCAATAAGATGTTTTTCGTCTAAAGGCCATAGACCACGTATTTCTATACGATCGCCATCACGCAGATAAACATCAAGTACATCTCCAACAAGGCCAAAATTGCCCTCTGCAAGTATAAGCACAGGTTTAATTTGTGATTTTTCTCTCATAAGATCCATAAGCTTTTCAGCTCCCCATACCGCTGTAACTCCTTCTACATACTGACCTCGATCAACCGGGGGAAAGCTCGCCTTAGCCGGATTAAAAAGAAATGGGTAATCAAAAAGCATCATGGTAACAACAAGGAAGGCAAGTAGGTAGTAGGTATATTTTTTCTTGTATTCGTTAAAGAAATACACTGCCGTGATAAGGAGAAGACTAGCATTAAATATAAGATATCGGGGAAATACAACTTTAGCCATAAAAGCAATCACGAAAAAAGGAATGAGGAAAAAGAGCATAAAATAGAAAAAGAGATTCCGATCATTTTTATATAGTCTAATCAGCCCCAATATGCTAAATATAATAATGACAAACCCGGCTTCCCAGGCGATATATTGGGGTAAAATTTTAATATTGTGAGGAAAAACTTCAAAGGGACTGGCCATAAATTCGGAGGCTGTCATGACAAAGGTATTGTTTTTTTGTGATACATATTGAAAAAATGGTGAAAGCCGCTGGACATTATAAAAAAGTAAGCTCAATGCGAGAGAAATAGAAAAAAGAAAGTAGTAATTAATAGATTTTTGAATAGTATCTGTCAATTTTTTTGACATGAAAAGTATGGGCGCTGTTGCTGCTACTGCAAGAAACAATCGTGCTGAAGATTTCGCAAGTAAGGTGATACCACCTGCTAAACCAAAAAGGAGTGCTGTGTCTAGCCTTCGTTCACGCGCAAGCCAGATAGAAAAAAACATAATCCATACAAAGCCGGCATTGACTGCTGAATCTACAAGGGCTATGCGATCATAAAATACAAAATATGGCATAAATAGATAGATAAAGGCTCCCATAAAAGCAGCTTTTTTGCCCCATAAATAATATAGTAGTGTAAAAGTGCCACATAAAGCTGCGAATCCTGTGCTTACGGAAAACATACGCCCCGCAAGAAGCGCATTGGGCCAGAAAATTTTAAGGAAAGGAATAGTAGCCCATGTCTGTAGCGGTTGACGACCATCAGTAACAGAAATAAAGCGCCAGCTGGCATCTCGCCAAGCTACTTTAGCCCATCGGATATAAATCCCTTCATCGGAAAACTGAGGCCATTTCTCTAGGTTGATAAGCCGCGTTGCAAGAAAAATTACAATGATAAGGGCAAGAAGGAGAACATCTTTGAAGGTGATATTCTTTTTCATGAAAGACAATACCGATCTATAGTCAAACATATAGCTCCTATTCTACCTTAAACTTATACAAATATACAGTTCCAAACTGTTTTAATAACGTAAGATTTTTTAATTTAGTTATCTTGTCTTTGTCTTCATCGGTGAGAGTGAGGCATTCATTCGATGGATTTTTTTGTAAAAGAGCGCTAAATTGATCTAGTCTATATATAAAGTCAATTTTTTTGCCAAAGTAATACACCATTGATGGATGTTGTCCCCACCATGTGGTCGTGGTGATAGTAAGATCCATGCTTTCAAGATCTACAATTTTTTTCCTCTCTGTAGGACTCATAAGCATATAAAGTTTATTGCAACGGGTAGCTGCATACTCGGCCAGATCATGGTGAGATTCCCGGGTCGCATACTGTACGGTATAAATTTGTTCTTTATAAAGGTAATGCCAAAGGATTGTTAAAGAAAGCACAGTAATCAGAATGCCGTAAAGTCTAAAGGGAAGCTTTTTGACAAGGATGAGTGGATAGAGAATTAAAAATGCAAACTGTGGAATATAGGGATGACTATACCAGAAGATTTTTGTTTTTGTGACATTGAGAAATAAGAACCAGGGTAAGAGATATAGGGCATAAAGCAGTTCCTTATTCTTAATTTGTTTTTTATACCATTGCCCGGCGATTACACAGACTCCCACAACTGATAAAAAAGAAAGGGTACCAAAATATTCATAGAGCAGAGTAATGTAATACTCGCGTCTGCCAAAGTGTGTCTCTATGGAAGCCGTGACCCGTTTCATGTGGCTTTCATAGACATGTTGTATAAAGAAGGCTTTACCATATACAGCAAACATAATCAGATACCACAGGAGCAAGATAAAAATTTGAAAAGCGATGTGTCGAGCCTGCTTTATTAATCCTTTTTTATCTATTTGTTTGGTGAAGAAAAGATACAGAAAAAAAAGCGTCATAATACCTGGCGCGTAAAAACCAATCAGAGATTTACTAAGAACCGCTATCGTGAGAAAAAATAGACTGAGTTTAAATCTTTCATAAAATAAGACATATCCAAGCCAACCAATAAGCAGAAAAATATCAATGTTGAGTACAAGTGCTCTTTGCAGGATGATCGAGGTAAAAGATGTGAGTACGACAACCAGTGTGGTAAGCCATGTTTCTTTGATAACACGGTAATACAACATATAAACAAAACCTAGTGCGACTGTGGCTATAAAAAGGGTGACTATGCGAGTCGAAATTTCAGCCGCAATAAAAGGAGTGAGCTTCATGATAAGACCATAAAAAAGAGGAACAAGTGGTGGTTTATCGAGCCAAGTTTGGTATTGCCAGAGCGGAGTAAGAGAGCCCTTTGTAATCATTTCCCGGCCTACTTCTGCGTAGATTGATTCATCCCAATCATAAAAAGGAGCTGGATTGCTTATGAGTTTGGTGGAAAAAAGGAGAAAATAGAAGGTGAGGAATATGAATACTGGATAGTGTCGCTTTATCAAATTTAAGAATGTTTTCATTATTTTAGAATTGTATCAAACTTATACAACCATTCGTACATGCCTTTGATATAGGACGGGAAAAGTAATGGATCTATCTCAAACGCTGATGGGAAAACTGTGTTTGCCATATATACAAAATAGGTACGCATATCGTATACAGCCGCAATATAAAAAATGATGCAGAGACCATATGACAGGTATTTATGTTTGAGTGGTAGCTTATAGAGTAAAAGAATAGCATTGCCAATAAAGAAAATAATGGACGGGATTGTAGTAAAGGATCGTAGAATATTAGGGTTTTCCCATGGGTATGTGAGCATCATGGGAAGCATAGAAAAGACAAAATAGGTAAGGAAAAAAGCATGTTCGAACTGGCGAAATTTACGCAGGGAATAGATAAATCCTATGGCAAAAAAGAAGCCAGCAAGAGGGTTTAACGTAGCCTTGCCCGGATAATTATGGCGGCCGTTCATATCACCATTCACATGGAACATCAGGACAGCGCGTTTGATATTGTCGATGCCAAATTCAATTTTTTCTCCCACTTGCATTTTGTCATTTGTCACATAGGAAAGTTGATTTATACGTATATCTGGATGGATACTTAGATATACAGTAACAGGCATAATAACAAGGGCTAGAGGTATGACAAATGATGCTAATGCTTTTACAATATGTCGTCCAATCTGACGAACATTTTTAAATTCCCACAAGAGGTATAAAAGTGGAAGTAGAAAGAATAATCGACCTGGTGTATAGGAATTATAAGCTAGCCCAGCAAATAGACCACTAATGCCTAGATGTATGAATTTTTTTGATGTTTTGTATTTTAAAAAGAAGAGAATAGACACGAGTTCGAGAAATAATAAAAAGGTAGCTTCAAAGGAATACCTCGCAAAATTTATATACCAACGTGTAGTGAGAAATATGAAGGTAAGTAAACTAGGTATGAGGTAATCGTGTCGCTCTAAAAAAGTTGAAGTAACTATTCGATTAATATATGCTTTCGTAAAAATTTGTTTAGCTATAAGGTAAAAGATGATTGTACCGGCGACTCCAAAAATTGCGGCCGGTAAGCGTAGCGCAAAGGCATCTATTCCAAACATTTTGAGAGATGTAAGGAGAATATAGAAATAACCAGTGGTATGCCCCGTAGCCAGAGGACTATAGGGAGTATAGGGCTTATTATCTAAAGATAAGGCCAGTCGCGCAAATTCTGTTTCATCAAAGCTTAAATTTTGAGGAATAAAGGGAAATTTATAAAAAATAATAATCGTAGAAAGAATAGAAAGAAGAATAATACAGATATTATGAACGTGGGTATTTTTGGGTGAGGTCATACCATTTTATAGAAAAAATTTCATGTAATGCTTCAAATGAGGACTTCATAAAGGTGACATTTTTTGTTTCTACGTGTCTCCAAATGACAGGCACTTCTCTAATAGTATACCCCAGTTTCTGGCCTAAAAAAAGAAATTCAAGATCAAACCCTGCAGAAACCGAGGAACCAGTGACTGCTTGTTTTTTGCGAAAAACTTGAAGATTATCGACAATATGCTTTGCTGCATCGAGCTTAAACATTTTGAACCCACATTGCGTATCTTGGATACCATGAAGGCCAATAACATAGTTTCGTATAAAGATCATACCAAGTGCCATAATTTTACGAGTAAATGGTGCACCGGCTCGCTGCGTTTTTCTTGATCCAATAACTAAATCAAAACCTTTTTCTGCCTGGATAATGAGTTTTTCTACCTCTTCAATTGGTGTGGCTAGATCTATGTCTGAAAACATTACATGAGTACCGCCTGCCTCTTGAATGCCCCGTATGATAGCAAACGCCTTACCTAAATGTTTATTTTCAATAAGCTTAAATTTGGGAAAAGAGGTTTCATATTTTTGTCTTATTATTTGACGTGAGGAATCTGAGGAACCATCATCTACTATAAGAATTTCTTTAAAGCGATTATCATCACGGGTAAAATTGCCGATTTTATCGAGGACTCCTTTTTGTATATTGGCTTCTTCGTTGTAGCAGGGAATAATAAGAG
>CAZPYR010000069.1:0-6605 GCA_964590815.1 uncultured Gammaproteobacteria bacterium
CAAAATTGCCATTTTGACCGCTATACCATCTCTGCTAGTTATAATATTTTTAACAGTATTTATATATAAGGATTTAAAGAAAGTCCGGCTCGATTCGTATTCAAGATCTCTATCATTCACCACAAAGTACCCGACTAAGGAAAATTTCCCCTCGGTTTCAGACGATCAGCTGGCTCAGGTGTTGGGTGAATTTGATCTTAATCAGCTCGCAAAAGATATCACTATCGCTTTCAAGTTGGATGCTGAATTTTTAGCCCCAGTAATTTTTCAGAAAGATATCACCGCCCCGAACATCATTTATCAGATTACTGCCGGTGAGGGTATAACTATTTCAGGTGATCCTCAGCGACCTGTGATAAGTGTTGATACTCAAAACGCAAATCAGTCAGTGACACAGGTCACCACACTTAATGATTTATCGGGAAACATATCACTCACCGCAGGAGATAACATAACGCTTTCAAAAGATGGGAATTCTATAAAAATTTCTTCCAAAACTTTTGATACTTCTTCAAGTAGCTCCAATACAACCACTCTCACTGAAGCTGAAGTTGAAGCTTTTATATTTGATGCCGATAATACAGGCATTCTTAGTTCGGGCACATTGGCACTTGGTAGTTTGTCTTATACCGGCGCTATTCCTTCGGCAGTACTTACCGGAAACTATACAGGAATCACTGGAGTAGGAACACTTACAGATTTGACCGTAGCCGGAACGGCAACATTTGCAAATGTCGGAATCGGTACCACAGCACCTGGTTATAGGTTGGATGTAAACGGCAATATTGGAATTGCATCTGGTTCGGATTTGTATATTGGAAATGTAGCTCTTGGATCAACTGCAGGAGCCGGACTCATAGGCGTGGATACGAGTAGTTTTGTAAACCTTTCACCTTCCTCTAGTTCTTTACAAGATGTTATTGAGTCTATTGAAACGACGATTGGATTAGGAAGTTCAAAATGGACAATTACTTCCGGGTACATACATCCTTCGAATCTCATCACAGGTCTTCTTATAGGTGGGTCTACCCCAGGGACGGCTTCATTGGCGTTTAACAGCGGGACTAATGTTTTGACTATAGGGGACGGTATAAATGATGCAAATAGTCCGTCAGTTTTATTTAATGCGTCAAATGGTATAGACAGTGGAACTTTGTCATATTCAGACAATGATCGTTTTATATTTAGTGGAGGAGATGTCCAAATTGATGGCATTTTGTACTCTGGATCCGGTCCGATCGCACTTACGCTTCCCGACGGTAATTTGAATCCTCAAGCATTGCCGCTCATAGGTACAGGGCTTACTTCTGCTACAACTACAAATAATTCCGGACTTGAAGTTGTGAATAATGGATTGTCATTGCTCCGAGGTTGTTCAAATGGACAGATACTTAAATGGAATGCCGCTACTGCACGTTGGGAATGTTCTAGTGATAGCGGTGCTACTTCGGCAATCATCAATGTGTTTAATGATGGAAGCGCAGTCGGCTCTAGTGTCGATTCTCTAAACTTCCAAGATTTCTTTACTCTTACGGCATCACCTTCATCACAGGCAAATATATATATAAAAGATGACTCGCTTAATTTTGCGCAGTTCTCAGATTCTCTTTCACTTGATGCTAATACTGGAATCAATTTATACGATGTAGCAAATGCAGCAAATAGGGATCTTCGAATTTATAATTCCAATACAGGCACAGATTCGATTTACTTTGATGGATCAAGCGGTCGGGTAGGGGTGGGGAGTACCTCTCCGATTGCAAAACTGGATGTGGAAGGGACATTGAGAATCTCAGGACTCGCAACTTTTGATGCAGGTATAAATATAAATAGTGAAACTATCACCGATTTTACAGGTAATGGGTTAACCAATAACTCTGGAGCCCTTTCATTATATTTGGCAAGTGGATCGGGTTTGGAATTTAGTGGCGGAGCAGTTTCAATGATGAGAAGCTGCGGTATAAATGAAGTCCTCGCATGGAACGGGGCAGGATGGGCATGTAGTACGATAAGTGGAGTTGGCGGCATTACGAAAGCAGGTAATCCTGCAACTGGCTATATTACATTTTGGAATGGAACAAGTACCATCACGGGACAAAGCTCACTGTATTTTGATGGAACAAACTTAGGTATAGGCACTACAACACCTGGCTATAATTTGGATGTTGCAGGTACAGGTCGATTTAGTAATCTGGCTACATTTGGATCAGGGATCAATGTAAATGGAGAAACAGTTTCAGACTTTACCGGTACTGGTCTTTCAAATGCGGGTGGCGTAATTGGATTGGAAACGTCGGGTGTAATATCCGGTAGTTATGGATCAACGAACACTATTCCGGTAGTTTCAGTAGATGCGTATGGACGTGTAACTTCAATATCAAATCAGGCAATTAGTTATGACAACTACGGACGATGGGTTCTTTCAGACGGTACCACAGCAACTAATATCACCTCTGGAGCAACGGCCACCTTTACAGCAGGTGGTGGTATGAGTGTTTCTAATACATCAGGTAATCTGACATTTGTAAATACCGGAGTTACGTATATCACGGGTACAGCAAATCAAATTAACGTTTCGGGAAGTACTGGTTCGGTAGTACTTTCATTACCTCAAAATATACATACAGGAGCCACAGTACAGTTTGCAGGTTTGACACTTGGAGGGGACACTATTACGGAATTTATGGGCAATGGCCTGACTGTAAGTGGAAATACGCTGCAACTTACGCTAGCAGCCGGATCTGGGCTTGAGTTTTCTTCTGGATCGGTAAGTATGTTGCGTTCGTGTAACAGTAACGAAGTCTTATCCTGGAACGGAAGCTCATGGACATGTACAACTATTTCTGGAATTGGCGGAATCACAAAGACAGGTGTCCCTGCTACTGGGTATATTACATTCTGGAGTGGGGCTTCCTCAATAACCGGTGTTTCAGCGCTGTTTACGGACGGAACAAATATAGGTATAGGTACAACATCTCCAGGTGCGGCTCTGGATGTAGTCGGCCAAGGTAGATTTAGTAATGGTCTAACTGTTAGTTCGGGTACTGTAGTATTGCCAAACGGCCAAATTGATAATTCTGAATTAGCAAATTCTTCTATTAGCATTTCGGCTGGTTCTGGCTTGACGGGCGCAGGAGCAGTTTCTTTAGGGGGCTCTACAACTATCAATATCGGCGCAGGTAACGGAATTAATGTGACTGATGATGCAGTTGGCATAGCTTTAGCCAATGGTTTGACTGGTGCTACTTCAGTTTCGTCCTTTTCAGGATTGGAAGCTGATATAGACGGTCTTAGTCTTCTTTCTGGCTGTTCAAATAATCAGGTGCTTGCTTGGAATGGTTCTGCTTGGGCATGTGCCAACATAAGCGGGATTGGAGCTATCAGTAAAACAGGCTCACCGGAATCGGGATACCTTACGTATTGGAGTGGTAACAGTACTATTACTGGCGGAAGTACCTTGTATTTTGATGGCACGAATTTTGGTATTGGAACAACAGCACCTGCCTACAAGCTAGATGTTACAGGCACCCTTCGAAGTACAGGCTTAGCTACTTTTGGCTCTGGGATAAGTATAAACGGAAGTACGCTTACAAACTTAACAGGTACAGGTTTAACCAACACCGCAGGAGCGCTCTCGCTTAGTAATACAGGTGTTACATCAGGGACCTACGGATCTAGTTTCTCAATACCCGTACTTACCATAGATGCTCAAGGAAGAATTACTTCTGCCGTTGACCAGGTAATTGACTATGATAAATACGGATCGTGGGTAGTTACAAATGGTACTAGTTCGACGAATATTACATCTGGGGCTACAGCCTCCTTTATAGGAGGATCTGGTATTTCAGTTTCTAATACTTCAGGCACTCTTACCTTTCTCAATACAGGGGTGACGTTTGTAACAGGTACGGCAAATCAAGTAAATGTAAGCGGTAACACAGGTGCAGTAACCTTGAGTTTACCTCAGAACATACATACTGGAGCAACGGTACAGTTTGCCGGGATTACTATTGGCGGGGACACTCTTACAGAATTCGCTGGAAACGGCCTAACTGTCTCATCTAACAGTCTCCAACTCCGATTAGCTACTGGTAGTGGTTTAGAATTTTCATCGGGCTCTGTGAGCCTATTACAGAGTTGTAATAACACGGAAGTATTGGCATGGAATGGTGCAGCATGGGCATGTACTACAGTAAGTGGTATTGGAGGGATAACGAAAACAGGCACTCCTCAGAATGGGTATATTACGTTCTGGAGTGGAAGTAGTTCTATTACGGGAGTAAGTGAACTATTTACAGATGGTACCAGCATTGGATTAGGTACAACTGCACCTGGTGCAAAGCTTGATATCAATGGCACTCTACGAGCAAGTGGAGTTGCAACATTTAATGGTGGTATTAATGTCGATAGCGAAACTATAAATGATTTTACGGGTACAGGTTTAAGTAATGCAGGGGGAGCTTTGTCTCTTTCAAATACGGGAGTAACGGCGGGAACGTATGGATCAACACTCAATATCCCGGTGATTACAGTCGATGCACAAGGAAGGATTACTGCGGCTTCAAATCAAGCTATAACCTATGATAATTATGGGAGTTGGGTACTCAACGGTGGCGGAAATATAACAAATATCAATTCAGGCAGCACTGTATCTATAAATGGGTCTACAGGGATAGGCGTCAGTAATAATGCCGGAGATCTAACACTATATAATACTGGCGTCACTTCAATCATTGGCACTGCCAATAGAATTACAACAAATGCTAGTAATGGAGATATCACCCTTAATCTTCCTCAAGATATTCACACCGGTGCAACTGTGCAGTTTGCCGGCATTACGATAGGTGGAGATACCATCGCCGAGTTTATGGGGAATGGTTTAACAGTATCATCAAATGCACTTCAATTGAGACTGGCCTCAGGTTCAGGACTTGAATTTTCATCTGGGTCTGTGAGTATGTTGCGTTCATGTAGTACTAATGAGGTCTTATCTTGGAACGGAAGCGCATGGGCATGTACAACAGTCGGCGGTATAGGGGCCATTACTAAAACAGGAGCACCTACTACTGGTTATCTGGCATTCTGGAGTGGTAATAGCTCTATTACGGGGGTTAGTGAACTCTTTACAGATGGAAGTAATATCGGAATCGGTACTACATCTCCAACATCACGACTGGATGTCAATGGATCTGTGCGAGTTGGAACAACGGCGATAATAGGTGGTGGAATTTCACTCAATGGAGATTATGTAACAGATTTTACGGGTACAGGTTTAAGTAATGCAGGAGGAAATCTGGGACTCTCAGCATCGGGAGTAACGGCTGGAACCTATGGCTCGAGTATTAATATCCCTGTGATTAGTGTAGATGCATATGGACGAATAATTTCAGCCAGTAATCAGGGGATATCATTTGATAACTATCAGTATTGGAGAGTGTCAGATGGAAGTATAACTAGCAACGTAGGTAGTACCGCAGTCGCAACTTTTGTGGGAGGTGCGGGTATTTCAGTATCGAACACATCAGGCACACTCACGTTTGTAAATACCGGTGTGACATATGTGACTGGAACAGCCAATCAAGTAAGTGTTTCAGGTAGTACTGGAGCCCTAAGTCTTTCATTACCTCAAGATATACATACAGGCGCAACGGTACAGTTTACGGGTCTCACGATCGGAGGAGATACTCTCACTGAGTTTATGGGAAATGGGCTGACCGTAAGTAGTAATACATTGTCATTAAGACTGGCAAGTGGAAGTGGTCTTGAATTTAGTGGTGGTGCCGTTTCAATGCTACGTACGTGTAATAGTAATGAAGTACTATCATGGAATGGTAGTGCCTGGGCGTGTACTACCGTAAGCGGTATCGGTGGAATAACAAAGACTGGTACTCCCCAAAATGGGTATGTTACTTTCTGGAGTGGAAGTAGTTCTATTACGGGAGTAAGCGAACTCTTTACAGATGGCACCAATATTGGTTTAGGCACAACTGCCCCGGGAGCAAAACTTGATATTAATGGAACACTAAGAGTATCAGGAACAGCAGTGTTCAATGGAGGAATCTCGATTTCAGGAGACTATATCAGTGATCTCACAGGAACAGGACTCAGTAATGCAGGAGGAACATTGAGTTTGAACAATACCGGAGTAACCGCAGGAACCTATGGATCAACACTAAATATCCCAGTCATTACCGTCGATGCACAAGGAAGAATCACTGCCGCCAGTAATCAATCAATCTCATATGATAACTACGGACGATGGATACTGTCAGCAGGAGGCAGTAACAACAATATTACGAGTGGTGGAACGGTATCGTTTACCGGAAGTACAGGAATAGGCATCAGCAATACCTCAGGATCATTGACTATATATAACTCAGGAGTCACATCACTTACAGGAACCGCCAATCAGATCACCGCATCAGCATCAACCGGAGCAGTCACGTTATCATTACCTCAGAATATACACACAGGAGCAACGGTACAGTTTGCCCAACTCGGAATTGGAAGTACAGCCGGAGCATTCGGACTCAATGTTGCAGATACGGCATGGATCAGAGGTGGAGCCGGAGCAACGGGACTGTTTGTAAACGCTTCAGGAAATG
>CAZPYR010000070.1:0-4679 GCA_964590815.1 uncultured Gammaproteobacteria bacterium
GGTGCTTTTCATCTTTTTCCTGAATATCTTCTGCTTCTCCTTGTAAATAGGTTCGTTTTTCTTTTGTTTTAGTAAGTTGAAGGGCAATCTGCCATGGCACATATAGATAGATAACCAAATCTTCGCGGGGAAGTCCCAAAACACCGTATTCAAAATTTTCAAGCCACTGTAAAAATGTGTTGAGTTCTTGTTGATCGACTATTTTGCTTCCTTGATGTGCCATGTTGGAGGTGACATAACGATTGGCTACTACAATTTTGCCCTGCTGGAGATGCTCTTGGAGTATGTCTTTTTGAAGACTTCTATCGAGTCCAAATAAGGTCCCGACAAAGTAAGGTGAAATCTCATCTAGATTACCAAATTCTCCTCGTAAAAATCGTGCGATGATCTTGCCATAAGCTGAATCGTAGTCTGGGAAGTCGACAGTAGCATGAGGTATATTGTTTTTTTCAAAGTATTTAATGAGCAGGTCAGCCTGAGTACCTTTACCAGAGCCATCTCCTCCTTCTATGACAATCAGTTTGCCTTTATTTTGTTGTATCATATGTATAGATTATACTGTCTCTGCATGTGATTCTCAGGAACTCCCGGGCTCCCCTGATGAGATCGTTTCCTGATTTACTGGCAGTGACAAGATATAACTAGATTATACATTATGACAAAATCTACAATCATATTTGATTTTGATGGCACGATCGCCGATAGCTTTGGGGCGTTTGTACGGGTATATAACAAAATAGGTAAAGAGTATAATCTGACACAGGTAAACCCAAAAGAAGCGGCCCGTTTGCGAGGTATGACGCCAAAAGAGGTAATTCGTGCGCTCAAAATATCTTTATTCACCATCCCTTTTTATCTGTGGCGTGGCCGTAGTCTGTTTAAAAAAGAAGTACACACAGTGCAGCCAATAGAAGGCATCATACCCGTATTGCACCAGCTAGCAGAAACGCACCAACTCGGTATCCTCACCTCAAATGAAAAAAGCTCCGTGGAATCTTTTTTATTGAAGCATGGGTTGAGTATGTTTGATTTTATCCATAGTGAACGTAATTTGTTTGGTAAACACAAAGCCCTGCTTTCCCTTATGAAGCAGTATTCACTCGATGCCAGCCGTACTATATATGTGGGAGACGAGGTGCGCGATATTGAAAGCTGTAAAAAAGCTCATGTATCTGTTGCCGCTGTATCCTGGGGATTAAATACGCATGATCTGCTTGCTAGCTACAAACCTGATTATTTATTTGCAAGGCCGGATGAACTATTAAGTTTGCCTTAATATGTATAGCAAATCACCTGTCGATACTATGATATACTTTGGACACTATGAAGGTGCTGAAGCAATTTTTCCAAAACTATAATCGAAGTTTACGAGATTTCACTTTTTATAAAGAAGTGACTGTAAAGCCCTTTTTCTTTTCTTTGCAGTTTTTGTATTTGCTGACATTTTTTATACTCCTCCTGCATACTCTGCTTTTTACTATTTCTGCTGGATTTTTCTTGCCTAAATTACCACAAGCAATCCAGAAGCTTGAACAAAGACTAGAGGGCTTATATCCACAAGATTTGGTGATAACTATACAAAATGGTACCATCCAGACCAATCGAAAGGCACCTGTGGTGATGGATTTTCCTGAACTTACGTCTAATACGCCATATTCACATTTTGTAATCCTGGATACGACAGCCAAGCAAGTAGAATATGAGGATAAAAAAACAATGATTTTAGTAACTAAAGATGGTGTGGTTTACCCCAATGATATGGAAGCTTCGGGTACACGGTTTGAATCTGCGTCACAATTTGGAGAGGCACGTATCACAAGAGCAGCTTATGACAAAGCTGTGGTACGTATCGAAACCTTTTTGGCGATGCTTCCAGCTATAGCGCCTTGGCTTCTGGTTGTTGCGACAATCGTGATTCCCATATTGGGCTCTTTGGTAGTGGTACTTTGGAGATTGATAATACTCTTGATTTTGACGGGTATACTCGTACCGATTTCTTCACTGTTTGGAAATAAATTTACATTTAAAGAGCTTTATCAAATGGGGATGTGTGGTATGTCTGTGCCAATCAGTCTTTCTCTATTGATTATGCTTACCGGTCTGACAATACCACTTGTTTTTGCTTCCAGTTTTTTGCTTTGGATGGTGATTGTCCTTGCAAGATTAAGTGAGCGAAAAGCTACAGTTGAATAACATCTCCAGCCTGGGCCTTTCCCTCTAGTATTTCCTTGGCCACAGTATCTTCGATACGTTGACGCAGTACTCGCTCTAAATTACGGACACCATATTGAGTGTTGTAGCCTTGGGAAGAAAAATCCTCTAGTGTTTTATCGGCGATTTTTATAGAGACGCCATACAATTTATTGATATCTTCGCTGATAGTGTCAGCTATGGTGCGAGCAATAGATGTGGCGGTATCTTGCTGTATGGGCTTATAGGCGATGATACCATCGAAGCGATTGAGAAACTCAGGTGAAAAAATATGCTGTTCGATAAGGTAATTGGTGAGTTCATTGGCAGCCAGCCCTTCCTGACTAGCTATATTTTGCATGCTTTGTTTGAGGATGACCTGGAATATATGATCGGCTCCTGCATTGCTCGTGGCCACAATAATAAGGTTTTTGCCATCTACCCGCTGTCCGTAGCCATCCATAAAATATCCTTCATCGAGCAGAGTCAGGAAAATATTGAGGAGGTCTTTATGGGCTTTCTCTATTTCGTCGATGAGAAGCACGCCATATGGGTTTTCACGAATGGCATTGGTAAGGAGTCCCGGGTTGAGGGTTTCGATAGATCCAATGAGTTTGGCGATATCGTCTTTGGATTGAAAGAGGGACATATCGAAGCGTATCATGCCTCGATCTTGGCCAAAAAAGACTTCTGAGATGACTTTGGCAGTTTCGGTCTTACCTACGCCTGTTGGCCCGAGGAGTAAAAATGAAGCGAGCGGTTTTTTGCGTTTACCCAGGAGTAAAAATGCGCGCCGTACAGTAGCGGATACTTCTTTCACCGCTTCATCTTGGCCGAGTATTTTCTCATGCAGCAGGTCTTCAAGATGTAGTAATTTGGATTTTACTTTTTCTGTAAGTGTGGTGGGTACATGCACTTTTTGAGACAAAACAGTATCTATATATTCTGGCATGATAAGTTTTTGTTTAAGTGTTTGTATGGTATATACGCAGACTGAATCCATGAGTTGAAGAGCTTTTTCAGGAAACGGGATAGTATTTATATAGAAATTGCTTTTTTCGATTGTTGTTGTGATGGCTTCGTAGGGAATGGCTACTTTGTAGCGGGCTTCATACTCAGGGATTTTTTCAAGAAGTATTTGAAGGGTAATATCGTTGGTCACTTCGGATACATCTACTTTAGTGAAAATATTGCGAATCTCACTTTTGGTGTAGATAAATTTTTCATACATGAAAGGTGTTGTGATACCTATAAATTGGATACTTGCCGATTTGGCATATTTTTCAAGTGGTATGGTAAGATCTACCCGATTGTCATCGTTTGTGATGTAGCGATCAAAATTGTCAATGAGAAGAATCACGCTTTTTGACTCGGCGGCTTCGGCTAGAAGAAGCTCAAAAGACTCTTCTCGCCGCTTTTGATCGACATGTTCGGTGAGCAGTTTCTCCATATTGAGGCTAAGGATTCGCTTATAGGCAAGCAGTGTATTGGTTTTGCCTTCATACACTTTTTTGGCAAGTGCGTTTATGATTGTATGTTTGCCCACACCATTCTCCCCCACCAAAAGTACGTTGGCTTCGCCTGACTGTGAGAGTACCTGTTCGATCATGCTGGTCTCGGAATCTCGGCCGATGATGTGGTGTCTCATGGCGATCTGGTAGGTAGGGTTGGTGAGATCTTCGGCATACTGATCCAGTGTGGGAGTATATCCGACAGACCAATCTCGGCCAAGGGGTGGTGTCTCAAAAAGATTGTGCAGCTTCCACCAGTGTTTTTTATGTTGTTCTTGAGCATAAAGCACTTCAAACCAGTTTGCTACTTGCTCCAAATTTTCTTCTTTTATGATATGAGTCTTGATGAAACGTTCTTTTTCGATGGCCTTTTGTTCTTCCGGGGTCTTTTTTGCAGAATTAATGAGGCTTATGATCGGAAGACACAAGAAAAAAAGAGCAGTAACAAAGGGAAGAGAAAGCAAATAGAGCGTGAGTACAATGAGATAAAATGCGAGTACAGATATGCGCATACTAAGGCCCATGAAGCGTGAAATAAGATTGAAACTGATGGTGTTGAACATGTCGCTGAGAGAAAAACCTCGCTTGGTACTTTTGGTGGTGATGTTCTTCCAGGGTGCAAAGAGAGATTTGATGAGGACGGTGACTGAAAAAAAGTATGGGAGGAAAATAAAGATATTGTAGAGTGCTTGGAAAAATTCGTGAATGGTGGAGGTGTTTTTATTGGACATAGCTATATAGTTTCATTATATACAGATTGAATCTCTTTGGGAAAGTGCAAATGTAGATTTGATGTATTCGCTTGTAACCGAAAGTTTTGTATGCTCACAAACCGCCTGCTGTAAGAGGCTCGTAGCTCGCGTACAAAATTTTGGTTACTGCGCTATATGAACTCCCCCTTCCCCCTCTTTGCCAAAGAGGGGGATTAAAGGGGGGCGTTTTGGGTCGGGCTTTCAAGCCATTTCGTATGAAAGGTAT
>CAZPYR010000070.1:4779-6561 GCA_964590815.1 uncultured Gammaproteobacteria bacterium
CTATATCAAAAATAAAGTGATTCATGTATTGACATTGTTTTTGTATTTATTTACGATGAATATATCGTTATAAATTTTGCATTTTGATGAAAGGAGTTGATCGCATTTATGGCACCTAAAGCTAAGGCAAAAAAGACAGTAAAAAAAGCAGCCCCAAAGAAAGCTGTTAAAAAGACTGTAAAAAAGGTAACTAAGAAGGCAGCACCAAAGAAAAAACCAGCTGCAAAGAAGAAAAAATAAGCTTATTCTTTCTGAATAAAAAAATACCCCGTTCAACTGGACAAGAAGTAACGGGGTATTTTATTTTACAGGAAATACATAGAATCACAACTTATTAAGTTGTGTATTAATGCTCGAAAGTAGTTTACAGTTTAAGTGCAGGTTTAAATTTATCAGGAATGAGAAATTCTTTAGTTAGTCTCTCCGCAATTTCATTTCCATGTGGATTCGACACGCCTGTATAAGGCAGGTATAGTTCTTCTATCGGGATGTTGTGTGTATTCGCTAGTTTTGCTAAGCTCGAATACTGTTCTTTTGTTAATATGGAATGGCCCGTTTTGCCATATATTCTGACTATATCTCGAGTATCTATATAAGGTAGTCCAATATCAAATGTTAGAAATCGTAATTTATCTTCTATTTCTTTAATAGAATAATATATGTTAGGTGGTTTATCTGTAAAAGAAGCTAAGCAATATGCAAACATCTCTTTTAACTCTTCTGAAGTAAGCGTATATTCTTCCATTACTTGAGCTCGGCTCAGCTTTTCTTCCTTTATTCTGTGTTGTATATAAGTAGATAAATTATCCACACAGAAAGCGGTAAACTGACCTCGTTGCATCACCTCAGGAGATAATATTACAGCCACGGGACCATATCCTTTATTTAGCACAACCGATGCATAAGTAATATCCTCTGTACCATTCCCAGAATCTTTATTTGTTTTTAATCGTCCACTAGAAATCATACCTTCCGTCTCTTCAAAATCTATACTTTTCGTGAACGGAAGTCCTTTCTCAATAATGCCTATTGCCTCTTGAAGAGTCTGAACTGAAGGCGGTAGTACTCCAAATTCACGTATCAATTTTTCTACCTTTTTATTCTGCAAGGTAAGAATTTCTTCACGAGGTATATCTACTGTAGGTTCTTGCATATTCTGTCATTGTAGCATTCTATTTCTGATTCGTTACTGTGGACCCGACAGGACTTGAACCTGTGACCTTTCGGATGTAAGCCGAGCGCTCTACCAACTGAGCTACGAGTCCTTTGGGTGGGCGTGGAAGGAATCGGACCTTCGACCTCTTTCTTATCAGGAAAGCGCTCTAGCCACTGAGCCACACGCCCAATATTTCGATGTTTGTAATTATAGCATAGAAAATTGTGTGAGAGAAATTGTTTTTATTTTACATCGGCATAATGCGGATGCGAAAAATAGCGGGCTTCTGGAAGGCTCTGCGATGCGGACCGCATTCTTCCCTGGGGCTCTAAACGCCGCTAGAATGCGGTACCGCATTTTTTTGATGCGGATGATAGGGCTTTACAACAGCCTTTATGCGGATTCAATCCATTTTTATTTTAGTCCGTACGGTTTCCGCATCTCCCCTTTCCATTTCCACTAGAATATTAAAATGATGTGGTGTATGATTATATTTTCTCATACAGTGTCTTACCACATTATCAATTTACCTTTACCATCATGTTCGTAACCATAATCAATGATTGTCGTGATGCAAATGAACAAGGTCGCCAGTCTACACGTGCTTCCATATTATTTCCAGGTGC
>CAZPYR010000071.1:0-6543 GCA_964590815.1 uncultured Gammaproteobacteria bacterium
TTAGCCCTCTGTGCTGTTCAAAATACCGTATTACCTACTTCAGCGTCTGCAGATACTGATAGCGTACCAGTGATTTCGGAGCAATTAATAGTAGCTGAAGATGACGGTTTGCGAATTACACGAACAGAAATTGCCATTACTTCTCAAACACACGGAATACTTGGGTATGAGTATGATGATGGTGAAATGGTATATCAGTATATATATGATAATCCTACTTTGGATAGTGATATGTCTGCAGGTTCTATACATGTTGTCGTGGGTAAAGATGGGAGGATAGGTAATTCTTCTAGAAATTTGATGCATCCTTCTTGGTTTCAAGATGTACCAAACGGTACTATAAGGTTTCGGGAAGAAGATTTCATAACTGAAATTAGAAGAATTCAACAATATTTAGATGTTTCTACTCGTAAGGAATATATAAATCCGTCCCATCAGCCAGTATTTATAAGTGATACTGAGGATTCGGCAGGAAGGGCTGGCCGGTATATAAACCCAGATGTTGATGTTACATTTAACAGGGAAAGATGTTGGCCGGAAGGATACGAGTTTTATACGGATTTAGGAAGTGATGATTTCGTCAATGTGAATGCTAGCCCAACCGATCAGAAGGCACGGTATTTGGCTGATTATATGGTTTCTACTGTTATACATGAGGAAGCTCATAATGATATAAAGCTCGCGGCTGGTGCAAATAAAATGTTTGAAGAGTCACGTGCTGTCAATATCGAGTTGAAATCTATCTTAGAAGAAGATTCAGCGGAATTGAGTATGGATTATTTGGCTAAAGAGATAAATCGATATGCAGAAGAGATATTTAAAGGTGGTAGCCTCAACAGTCCAGTACATTATCCTTTGTGGGAAACTATTCTGAGAACGGAAGGACTAACTGAGGTTGAACTTTATAATAAGATACAGGAGGTTGTACATCAAGAATACGATGAGGTCTGTAATGGATATTTTGTCAATCTAGATATCGCTTTGAAATATATTTTACAGAAACCATTTGATCAATATATTGAAGAGCATTTTGTGAATGCAGTAATACCTTTCGGAAAACAGAATATAGATGATTTATATTCTCCACTTCGCGGAGTTGCTTTAGATACAATGCCCAAAGTATCTGGAAGCTTTGCGTTTGAGTTAAAGCCTCAGACATTTCAATATTGGAATTATTCACCCGAGGATTCAGATAAGCGGCAAATAATTAGTTTGTCGGAAGATGTAAGCGCACTGGTAATCCTCCCAGATAGTAATACATATTATAGTCTGAGAAATGGTGAAGAACTGAATGGTATATTCCAAATAAATGGACAAAAATCATTTGTAATTGTGGGTTACAATACTTCAAAAGAAGATAGTATATTTCTAGCGATAAGGAACCTGGATATGGCTAGTCTACAACCTCGATAAATATTTATTTACTATTCTGATACGAAGTATATGGCACCAGTGCAAGGTAGCGTGCATGTTTTATATGCTTTGAAAGCGCACGTTGATGCTTGGCACAAATACCACTTTTTTCTCGACTGACGATTTTTTTACGAGGGGTCAAAAATTTTTCAAGATTTTCAACATCTTTATAATCGGGCTCAGAATTGTATTTGCAGTAAAAACAAGACATAGTTTTTTGATAAATAGATAAAAGTTAATAGTTATATATTATACATTACTCCTTCTAAATTAGAACGGAATATCATCGGGATTTACATCTTCATCTGTTTGTGTTGATGATTGATCTCCTGTAGTTTGAGGCGTGGCTTCTTCAGCAGGTTGAGAATGCATCGCTTCCTCTTCTCCTTTTTCATTTTTTTTACCATCACCAAATACTATAAAATCGTCAAGTACGATCTCGGTAATATGTCGTGGTTGACCATTTTTATCGGTATAATCACGATAGGTTATACGGCCTTCTAAATATACTTTTCTTCCCTTGGTCAATAATTTGCTACATAGTTCGGCTAGCTTTTGCCAAGCAACAATACGATGATATTGAGCTTCCTCTTTTGTTTGGCCATCTGTGGTGGTCCAAGCACGGTTGGTAGCAACGCCAAAAGTACAAACAGCAGTTCCTGCGGGAGTGTACTTTAGTTCAGGATCACGAGTAAGATTTCCAAGAAGGACTACTTTATTGATTGATCTACTTGACATAGTCTAAATGCACGAAAAATGGTAATTATTGCTCTTTACTGAGTAATAAGTATCGAATCAGAAGATTTTCGTAATTAAGTTTAGTTTTAAATTTATCTACGTTTGACTGATCAAGCTCAATTTCCCACGTATAATATTCGGCAGCTGTTTTTTTATCAATTGGATAGGTAAAAAGTCTTTTACCCCATGGTTTTTCCTGATTTTTTTTACCAGAGAACGAAATAAGTATATCTTCAAGTTTTTTTAATGCTTCTGCATCATCAACGAGAAAAGTAAATTCATAGTGTGACATAGGTCTTCAAATATCGTACGATTTTAGTATGCTTAATATACGGTAATTTGTAAAATCATATAATAGTCGGAAAACATTGAAAAATCAAGCCGTAAATGTAAATGTCGTGGTTACGTGGTAAATTGTAATATGAAAATTGCCAGTTGTCTGATGAAGATCCGTACATGAAAAAAAGTCATTTGATCCATTACTTGTTAATGTGTTGCCTTTTTATAGTCCTCGTCTATACACGTTTTGTGGGTTTGGATTGGGGTCTCCCTTATCCTATGCACCCGGATGAGCGTAATATCGCAGTGGCAATCCTTGAGCTCAATTGTAGTGATATCACGAGCTCTAGTTGTCTGCATCCTCACTTTTTTGCCTATGGTCAGTTTTCAATATATATTGGTAGTATTTTAGCTCACATCATAGGCTATTTACGCAGTTTAACATGGCAAATCACCTTTGAAGATGCTACCTTGGCCATACGAATACTATCTGCTACAGCTTCGGTAATAACTGCTTTTGTACTAGTCAAAACCATGCAAGCTATTTTTGAAAAAATAAATGAATATATTTACTATCTCATGTTTCTTGTCGTGATATTTGTACCTGGGTTTATACAATTTGCACATTTTGGTACTACAGAATCGCTTTTGATGATGTTTTACGCACTACTTTTATATTATGCCGTGAAATTTATAATGTATCGAATAAGTCTGCGTACATTTGTTTCTATGAGTGGCATGCTGCTGGGTATGGCTCTTGGCACCAAAGTATCTGCTCTTATTTTTGTAGCTATACCGTCGACCGCTCTTGTCTTTAAAGTTTTTGAAGGGATGCAAATACGACCTTTTATAAAATTGGTCTTTGCCGCAGTCCAGATGGCAGCAGTTGCAATAGTCTTTTTCATAATTACTTCTCCCTACAATCTCATTGCCTGGACGGATTTTATGGGATCGATGAATTATGAATCTTCAGTAGGATTGGGTACCTATCGGGCTTTTTACACGCGCCAGTTTGAATACACTGTGCCATTTATTTTTCAGTTCGTCAAAATCCTGCCTTACACACTTGGTGGACCATTATTTTTCATTGCAGTACTCGCTTTTATATTCTTGCCTTTCACTAAGGTATTCAATTTTCTGCGCATACAGATAATCATATTTTTAATTCCAACAATGATCATTTATGCCAAATGGGCACGTTTTCTCTCACCCGTATTCCCAGCAGTCACGTTGCTGGGAGTACTCTATTTAGTGCAACTCTTGTCAGAACGGTTTGATCGGACTATGCGTTATATGATAGCAACACTCGCCTGTATCATCGTAGGCGTCATGATAATGCCCGGTATCGCATATCTTGCGATCTATACATCAGCAGATGTGCGTTTTGTAGCTTCACGATGGATTTATAAGAATGTTCCTGTTAATTCCTATATTTTATCTGAAACTGCAAATGTGGTAGATACACCCATCCCAAGCGATATAGTAAGCAAACAAGAGTATGAAGGTAAATATTACAATTATATTTCTTTTAATCATTATGATCTCGATCAGGAAGCCCCCCTACAGATGAGTTTTGCAAATCATTTGAGAGAAGCGCAGTATATATTCGTGCCTTCGCGACGTGTATTTTATAACCATACCTGCTACAGAAATGTGAATGGAACTATCAAAAAAGCGAGCAGCTTGACTGGCTACGAAGGTGACGTATGCCGCTCATATGAAGCTCGATACCCTATGCTAAATACATACTATACCGATCTTTTTTCAGGCAAATCTGGGTATACTCAAGTAGCAGAATTTACCTCGTATCCTCGAATTGAAATAGGTGGTATCAAACTCATCGAATTCCCCGATGAGTCGGCTGAAGAGACCTGGACTGTATTTGATCACCCTGTGATTCGTATCTACAAAAAATCATCATAATACTTATATCACTTGATTCACGATTGTTATAGGGTATAATCCCCATATGGAAAGAAATTATTATATTAGAGACAATAAGAACTCGAATGCGGAAATTATACGTTTTGGAAATTTTCAAGTCAGTCCAACATATATAACGAAAGGAAATGAAAATCCTCGGGGAATAAGTTATCGAACCATTACAGATACATCAAAAAAAGTAGCAAGTTGTAAATCTGAATTTTTGTTTGCCATGTGTGGTACTGCTACTCAACATCCTCGATATGTCGTTGTTGAAAATTCGTTTTATAATCCTGGCCCTGAGGAGCTATTCACTGCAAGAGAATCAAGAATGGAAGAATTAGGATTGAGGGATAAATGTGAACTTCTTACGATAACCGATATTGTTGCATTGTTACATCAATTGAATTTTGAAGGTGATAGTTTAAACGCGATAGTTTCACAGCTTTCACCCTATATCTCCTTTAGTTTGCAGCCTGTGTATAATACTAATATGCAATTAGGCATAATACGAAGATACGATTCTCCCCAACCCAGCAATGTAAACTATGAAGCCATTTTTGTTTAATCAAAATACTCCATATAGATCCCAAAACCCCGATGTCTTGATCGGGACAAGCAAGTTTGGGATGACATAAACCAGTAGTTGTATTGGACGAGTACATGTTTGTAATGTCTCTAAATACTCCTTTATTTTTCGTATATATTTTGTCATAATAAATACATATGAAAAATATAATTGCGATACTTTTAACCCTGCTCCTTGCGGTCGGCATAATGTCCGCGCTCAATTTACACATCCCAATCTCGGTCACAACCACCAACAGATCTTCTGAAATGTCTGTGATAGGAGAAGGAAAAGTAGAAGTAGTGCCAGATATGGCCTATGTAGATGTCGGAATCACCGTGAGTCGGGCAAAGACTGTAGAAGCCGCTCAACTTGAAATAGGTACCAAAAATAATGCCATCATTGCTGCAATGAGCAAAATGGGAATACCGAAAAAAAATATCAAAACATCAAACTACTCTATCTACCCCGCCTATGACTATGATTCTGGAAAAGAAACCATGGCTGGATACAGCGGCAATATCACCATCACCATAAAAACTCAGAAAGCTGAGCAAGTATCTGATGTGATTGCGCAAGCAACGGCGGCTGGAGCCAACCAGGTGCAAGGTACACGATTTGAAGTCGAGAATCCTGCCAAATATCGTGTAGAAGCACGTGAAAAGGCTATAGCAAATGCTAAAGAACAGGCTCAAAAACTTGCCAAAGATTTGGATATAAAACTCGGTAAAGTAGTAAATGTAGTTGAGTACTCCCCAAGCTCCCCTGTTGTCCCCATGTATGCCATGGAAAAATCGGCACTACCTATGGGTGGAGGTGGCAATGGTACATCTGTCGAAGCTGGTACCCAAACTATCACCACAGTCGTCACATTGTATTACGAAAAGAAATAAATACTCAAAAAGTGAGTCGTTTTTTGACAATATCTTCAAGTGGTTCATTTTCTATGGTTAGATCTGTATACGAAACCCTCTCTAAAATGTAGGGAAGCCACTTTGCAACTGAGGTTTTGTTTAAAATAAGATTGAGGAGTGGATAGTGATAGTCTACTGTTACATCATTTGGTAATGAAAGTGTCTCTAGACGTATTTCTTTTTCTAAAGTAATGACAATCTTTTTAGTTTGAGAATAGGTGTCCACAAGTTTTTGGAGGTCTCCATCGTATACTATCTCTCCCTGATCTATCATAATAATTCGTTTGGCCAAGCGTTGTACATCTTGCATATAATGAGACGTAAGAATGATAGTTGCCTGTGTCTCGGCCTGATATCCCCTCAAGAATGACACAATTGTCTCTTGTGCGAAAATATCTAACCCGATGGTGGGTTCATCGAGGAATAGGATCTGAGGATTGTGAATTAGAGCAGCAATAAGCTCCATCCGCATGCGTTGGCCAAGTGAAAGTGTCTTGACTGGGCGACTTAGAATATCTGATACTTCCAGAAGTTCGACAAGACGACCAAGATTTTTTTTGTAGAGGCTATCTGAAACTTCATATATTTCTTTATTGAGTAAAAATGAATCAGTAGCCGGTAATTCCCACAAGAGCTGATTTTTTTGTCCCATGAGAAAGGCTATCTGCTTGAGATAGTTTTTCTTTTTTTCAAAGGGTGTATAACCAT
>CAZPYR010000072.1:0-6439 GCA_964590815.1 uncultured Gammaproteobacteria bacterium
TCCTTTATAAGTGATTGATAAGGAATATTTACCTCATTTGCCTTTTCTTTTACACGATTTAGCAGACTTTCCGGTAATCGGATAGAAATGGGTCGAGTAGTTGGTTTAAGATTTGGCAAAATAACTTCTTCTAGATCATTTTTCTCATAGTATTCCGACAGATCCACTTTTGCCCAGAACTCTCTTTCCTCTTCCTCGTTTTTAAACGCTGGTACATTAAGCTTTTTTTTCATATAGGTATTCTTCTTTCTTATTGAGATCGCGAGCAGAAATTATTCTTACATGCGTATCTCTAATAGTAAAGACAATAAATAATAATCTACTTGTATTTGTTTTTGCAATAATTCTATATCGTTCTTCTTTACCTGAATGAATCTTATCTTTAAATATTTTTTTCTTCTGATCATAAAATGCTTCTTCGATCTCTGTATTCGATACACTATGCTTTAAAAAATTCTTATCTCGGTTACCTGGATCCCATTGAAATGTTAAGGGATCAGGAAGTATTCTCATGTATATACTGTATTATACAAAATAACGATTGTCAAGTAGTTGTAGATTCTTTTTAGTTCGATTCCCTGGATCCCCGATCGTAGTCGGGGATGACAGATCTAAGCCACAAGAGATCCTGAAACCCCGATGTTTTGATCGGGACAAGCAAGTTCAGGATGACAGTGTTATTAAGGTCGGGATGATATAGATCCTGGATCCCCGATCGGAGTCGGGGATGACATTTCTTCCCCTCTTCAATCACACGGTATACCCATCAATAAATGCTATACTAAATTTATGCTAGACCTCATAAGTATTGGCACGGTAACCATGGACTTGTACTACATCGGTGATTCGCTCACCCAGGATCATGACAATTTTCAGCTGGCAATCGGTGGCAAATATTTCGCCAGCCACTTCTTTGAAAGCCTCGGTGGTGGAGCTGCCAATGTCGCAATCGGCGTAAATAAACTAGGCCTAGAAGCCGGCCTTATAGCCAAAATTGGCGATAACCCATTCAAATCTATTATTATTGACAAGCTAGACGAGGCCAAAGTACACCACAAAAATTTTTGCCAAGTAGAAAAAGGCTACACCAATATCTCATCGGTACTCCTCAGCAAAAATGGTGAAAAAACACTCATCAACTATCGTACCCACCAGAAAAACATATTTCCCGAAGGAGAAAGCTACGATATCCTGCTCAAAGCCCAGGCTGTATATATGGCAAGCCTCGCCAATGTCTCACTAAAGGAGCGCATCGATACGCTAAAGCACGCCAAACGCTATGCCCGCCGTACATTTGCCAACCTCAATGTCACCGATTGCCGCCGACCACTTGAGGAAATACTCCACTTTCTTGATCCCGTTGATATATTTATAATCAATACCCATGAATTTGCAGATATTGTAAAAACATCGTACGAATCGATAGATTTTCACCATGATGTAACACGTAAATTTTCGCCCTTTAGAAAGGATCGCATACTCGTACTGACAGATGGCAAAAAAGGAAGCTACGCCTACCATGAAGGAAAAGTGTATCATGAACCGGCTGTAAAAGCGGTTGAAGTCGTAGATTCGACAGGAGCCGGAGATGGGTACACTGCCGGATTTATCGCTGAGTATCTAAAAACAAAAGATATAGGGAAATCTATGACAGCTGGCGCGCAATACTCTGTAAAAATCTTACGGAAGATGGGATCGAATTAAATCGAGTAGCCTCTCCCACCAGTGCACATTGCCACGCACCAGTACAATAGTCGTATCTATCGCATTGTCTCCATCGGTTTGTATAAACTGTTCCTGCGTAGAGTACCCAGATTTACTCACCTTAAGCGTGTCTGTGCCAGCAAGCGGTATAGTAAATGACCCTTTTTCAGTAGTGACAACACGACTCGTAGACTCAACTGTTGCACTGTCTATAGCTCGACCTTTTTCATCGGTCACCATACCATGTACGACAACAGGTTTGAAATAGCGCTTCAGTACGGCCACCCCTTGCTTGGGCTCGCCCTGTGCTGTCCAGAGCTGCGTACTACTGTCTGTAAAGGTCCAGTAATTGAGCGCAACTAGATTTTTATTTAATATTATTTTAGACAAAGAGTCTTCAAGCCAGGCAGCTTGCTCGACTTCAGACATCTCGCCATGAATATCTGGGATAGGAGCTCCCCACTCTCCAAGCACCACCTTTCCCCCGCTTTCTGCAGCATACATATCTACATCCCTGAGAAGTTCTTCGGGTGTCTCTACATAATGATCTATGGTGACGATACCACCGATTTTTGAGGTCATAGTTTTATCCATAATCAACCGAGCGACATCTCCATTCATAGAATAATAATTGATGATGACATTTTTATTTATCCTTTGAAAGGCACGATAAGTGAGGTTGTATTCCTCCCGTATAAATTTACGAAAACCCTCGGTGTCGCCTGTTTGCCTGGGGTCACCCGGGCCTCCATTTTCGCACTCGGGGCACGATACAAATACATCGCCGTCTTCAAAGAGATCGGGATTGGCGAGTATAAATTTGCGAATTTCAGTTTTGTGCTCATCTCTGGTGATTTTGGGATACTCGAACCACCCCTCCCAGCCTGCCATATTGCCACGGAACCACACCTTTAACTTATGTTTACGGGCTGACTCTACCCAGCGCTTCATATAAGGGATAAATTCGGCATCGTAGGGAGTGCCGATGGCGACGTGCGTTGCGCCTGTCTCGGCAATAGCTTGGACTTGCTTATCTATGGTTTCATTGGAGGCACCTGCTCGGGCTCTATCGCGAGATGTCTTCATGGTATCGATGGCTTGAACCTCAAAAAAACGCTCAGCCGCAGATACCTGCGGTACGAATATATGGGACGTGAAGTAAACGAGGATGATACAAACTATAGATTTCATGCTTTATTGTACCTTATCTATCTTCCGGAAGATAAGAATCTCAGGCGAAGTGTAAACTTTTTCAAAATCTCTATAAAGCCTATCCTGGATGACAGGACGATCATTGATACTTCTCCATACAGAATCGTTTTTCTGCATTATTATCCACCGCGCATATTTGCCCGGATCGGTGAGCGATTCTTCCCAGTAGGGATCATTTCCGATATAAATCATGTTTTGCATAGGTATGCCAGAACGCACCACACTGATAGTACGCGCGTAGTCGTCCATGAGCACCATACCGCCATCGTAATGTGAGGCAATCCACTGCTCTGCTGTCGGGCGTTTGGCATGTGAAAGACCAATATGTCCATCATCAAAGGTGACCACGCGAGAGAAACCTACCAAATAAAGTCCACACTGCATCACTATGAGGCTCAGAAGGAGCATCTTTGCACCTACAGAACGATTGTGAAATAAATAGCCAAAAAAGAATGCGACTGCGGGGATTGCCATGACGCCGTATCGGACATTAAACAACGTCCATTCAAATGAAGTCGGGGTAAGATGGGGTATAAATATGACCGACTGGCCTAAAAAGAGCGTCACAATATTGAAAATAAAAGGCACTAACATATTCAGGACTGCTACATAAGTGACGAGAGACTTACGGCCGTCTTTGATATAAAGGAAAAAGCCGATCAGTGAAGCCAGGAATAAAAGCACGCCTGCATTACTCATCGAGGTGATAAAGTAGTAGATAAACGCTGATGGAATATTGTGGTATGAAGGGAGCTCTCCACGTGCTTGCCACTCTTTTTGCTGTGATCGAGCTGAAAATTGACTGTTGGTAAAGTATACAGGATCACCCAGGATGAGATACCCCCACAAAAACCAGAGAGCAATACCAAAGAAGGCAAGGGTACAATACAGTACAAGCTTTCCTTCCATCATACGCCAGTTTTTCTTTTTCCAGATATAGAGCAACCCTATTGAACCAGCTTGCATGACAACCAGAAACCAGCCGTCATAGCGTGAGAGCGTGGCACAGAATGTAAAGAAAGAGGCATAAATCAGATACAAAATATTGTTGGTGTCATAGACATAGTGCAAAAAATAATAGGTAGAGATGATAAAGAACATGATAAGCACAAGCTCAGTCATGGGAGTCGACTGCAGATACAAAATATTTGGATTGAGCGCAAAAACAAGAAACGATACTGCGCTCACAAATTTATCTTTTGTGATGAAGTAGGTGGTTTTATACAGATAGAGCCCTGAGATGATAAAAGCGACACCGGAAACCAGCGAGCCTGCCACACCAGTCCGCCACAGGAAATCTGAGGCAACAAACGGGATAAGCATGAGATGAGGAATAGGCAGCCAAATACCGCCTAGCTGGGCTGCTCCAGGAGTGACGCTGTGTATGACACGCTTGGCGATATTGAGATGTGATTCGGCGTCTCCGTAGAGCACGATCCAATCGTTGACAAACATGAAAATGGTTGCCACAGCCGCCAGTACCATAGAGGTAATGACAATGGCCATTTCCATATTATTGTCAGACTCCAGGAGTCTTTTGAGGCGCTGAAACGGTTTTAATGATATTTTAAGCGTGATGTTCATAGCGACGTTTAAATAATGGCAATATAAAAAGAAGGATAAAAGCAATAGCTAGTATACTTCCCCAGATAAGATAAAAATATTCTTGCAACGTATAATTTCCACGCACGAATGTATTGAATACATAACTGCTAGATCTGCCAGACATAAAAAAATCATAGTTATGCAAGAAGTTGTACTTCATATGCAGATAATCGGCTTCTACTTTGGGGGGTACCGCATTGGTGGTAAGCGCGCCAAGTAAGGCTATAGCACTTGAATATACAATAAGGATAAACCCAAATACGCGGCGAACAATCCCCCAGACGGGTAAGGATAACCAATAGGCTGCATACAGGGAAAGCAAGGACATCATAGGAATAAGATATCTTGGTCCAAAAGCCCAACCTCCCCACGGATCGCCCCAACTGGTATATAGAAATAGATGGGTGGCAATTGTTGCGACCATCATATGGCCTTCCATTTCGGATCTTTTAAGTCTTGCAAAAATACCCAGAATCCCGAGTACAAATATGGGGGCGTATAAAAAGATACCGCGATCTCGGGATACGAGTAGTATCACACTTCCGCCTGGTTGATATACTTCTTGAAAGAAACTTACGACATTTTTGTCTGCTGCTTCTTTTTGGACCGCGCTTTGATCATTGCCTTTGAGAAGATTTTTGGAACGAATTTCTTTTATACCTACTAGTCCGCCGCTGAGCCTTTTCCAGTCACCAAAATTTACATAGTTATAATAGCCGTGTACGATATTGATACCTATAAAAAACACAGCCGTAATGACAAAAATTATATCGAGTCGTATCTTGAGCTTATCTTCCAGCGTCTTAAATGAGACTGCGGAGAAAAAGGCATAGAGCATGACGGGCGCGATAAGAATACCATTGGGATAATCGACAAATATGGAGAACGCATAGGCGATCCATACATAGGAAATCCAGAAGAACCGAGTCCAACCACCTTTGCGATACTGGAATATGGCAAAGAAACAGGATAGGATGATAAACGTTGTGACATGATGCTGATAAAGGGTAATGGCATAGCTCCATGAACTACTAGCAAAGCCAAAGATAAGGGCGGCTAGTATGGCTGCCCAATAAGGAAGCTTGAACACCTGGCGAGCCAGTAAAAATAGCAATATAAGATTGAGTGTTGCAAAAATTGAGATAGTAAAAAATGTTGCAACTTGTGCTAGACCATAGGTTTTCCCCAGAAAATACAAAGGCAATGCCAGTAGAGAAATACCAGGGCCGAAATAAACATAAAATCTTCCATCATGATACCCAATATCTGGATCGGCCGCAGAGGCCAATGTAGGATTGAGTGAGAATGAACGATCTTCGGCAAGTGACATGACCAGTACATAACGGCCTCGTTCTGGTGACAGCTCTAAGGGCATGGTTGCCTGATCGAGCTTGCCTTTAATCTCAGATCCCTGTGGGTTGCCTGGTATACCACGAATAGTTGCGGCATAGAGTGCAAGTCCAATGACTGCGATGAGAATAACGGTGATAATAGTTTTTATATTCATTAATAGGTTTGAAATGATGATGTAAACAATATGCTTTCAATATCGACATCCTCCATTTGGAGTGTAGTAGATACAATTTGAGCAACTCGTGCTGGCGACAAATACTCAAGTGCATTGAGCGCCAGGAAGGTGCTGATGGTGCCTGGCATAAGGCAACATACACGGATATGATCTTTTTTAAGCTCACGACTCAGAGCATAACAAAAACCTTCAAGCGCATATTTGGTAGCTGCATAGGCAACTCTGCCGCCCGGGATATTGGTGTTGTGACTGATTTTTGACCCCAGATGTATGATCGTGCCTTTTCCATGCTGTTTCATGACAGGGACTACTGCTTTTGAAAGGTTAAAGGCTGCATTTACATTTATGTCCATGAGCTTCCTCCATTGTTCTTCACTGATATGCTCTATG
>CAZPYR010000073.1:0-6392 GCA_964590815.1 uncultured Gammaproteobacteria bacterium
TCAATCGTACCTTTCATATAAAACGCTGTTTCTGGTTTATTATCGTGTTTACCTTCCAGAATCTCTTTGAATCCTTTCACCGTATCGGCAATCTTGACATATTTCCCAGGTCGTCCGGTAAATGGCTCGGCTACGTTCATAGGTTGTGTCAAAAATCTCTGTACCTTACGAGCACGAGATACAACAAGTTTATCATCTTCAGACAACTCTTCCATACCCAAGATGGCGATAATATCCTGCAAGTCTTTATAGCGCTGCAGTGTTTTGAGTACTCCTTGGGCGACTGTATAGTGTTCCTCGCCTACAATATCGGCAGACAATGCACGTGAAGTTGATGTCAGTGGATCAATGGCCGGGAACAATGCCTGTTCTGCCAGTGAACGCTCAAGTGCAATAGAAGCATCCAAGTGAGCAAAGGTTGCGACTGGTGCTGGATCGGTATAGTCGTCTGCAGGTACGTATACTGCTTGCAGCGAGGTAATTGATCCTTTACGAGTTGAGGTGATACGCTCCTGTAGAGCAGCCATTTCAGATGCCAGTGTTGGCTGGTATCCCACAGCAGACGGTATGCGTCCAAGTAGTGCAGATACTTCAGAGCCTGCCTGTGCAAAACGGAAGATATTATCTATGAAAAGAAGCACATCCATGTTTTTTTCATCACGGAAATATTCAGCTGCTGTTACACCCGAAAGGGCGACACGCAGACGATTTCCTGGTGGTTCATTCATCTGTCCGTATACGAGTACTGTACTATCAAGTACTTTTGTCTCTTTCATCTCGTTCCACAAATCATTTCCTTCGCGGGTACGCTCTCCGACGCCTGTAAATACCGAAACACCTTCATGTTCTTTGGCTACGTTGTGGATGAGTTCTTGGATCGTGACAGTTTTACCGACTCCTGCGCCTCCGAAAATGGCAGCTTTGCCTCCTTTGGCAAGAGGGGCGATAAGATCAATGACCTTTATACCTGTTTCAAAAATTTCGGCTTTTCCTGCTTGATCAGTGAAACTTGGGGCTTTACGATGTATTGGCAGAGTTTGAGCTCCTTTTATTTCCTCGCCTTCATCGATGGTTTCGCCAAGCACATTGAGGATACGACCAAGAGTAGCTTCTCCTACTGGCATTTGTATTGGAGCGCCAGTATTTCGTACTTTTATACCTCTTTTTAATCCATATGTATGAGACATACACACTGTACGAGCTATACCGCCCGACAATATTGCCTCTACTTCAAAGACCATGCGTCCACGCTCACTATCTATGTACTCGAGAGCGTCATATACTTTTGGTGTTTGATTTTCTGGAAATTGTATATCGACGACTACGCCTCTTACTGTTAAGATTGTTCCTTCTGTCATAATTATATTGCAATTATTAATAATAATAGTCTCTAAAGCTAGCTCACATCGACCGACTCCTTTGCGGTAATCATATCGAGTAACTCATTGGTAATCTTCTCCTGACGCAATTTATTTGACAACAGCGTCAGATTATATATGATATCTGAAGCGTTATCAGTTGCACTCTTCATAGCCATCATGCGTGCACTGTGCTCTACTGCCTCACTACTGATAAGTGCTCCACGTATTTTGTTTTCTATAAAGCTTAAGATCAACTGTTCCAATATTTCTTCGGCTGAAGGCTCAATTTTGTATTCTTGTTGCAAATGTGTCGCGGCTTGGTCTGTATTGTCTCCGAACACTTCTACTGCACTAAACGGCAGCAGTACTTCCTCTGAAACTTCTGATTTTAAAGTCGAAATAAATTTGTTATATATGATAGATACCTTCTTATAGTTGCCTGTTCTGTATTCGCGTAGTACATGGTCAAAAATTGCCGATGCTTCTGCAATCACACTATTATTGCTGTAGCACGCAAGCATGCTGGTATTGCGAATACGTCCCAAAAACTGTTCTCCTTTTGTTCCGACTACGATAAAGTCAGTATTTTCAAAAGAAAAATTATGCTTAAAAACGTATCTAAAAATATTCATATTAAAAGCGCCGGCCAAGCCCTTATTTGCCGTCACCAGTATCACGAGCTCCTTTTTAGCTTCTGTCGTATCTATTTGCAAAAGGTCCACGCTTTGATCATCAAGTTTTTTGGATATATGCGAAATAAGCTGTGTCAAGGCCTCGCGGTATGGACGACTTTCGTGCTCAAGCAACTGAGCCTTGCGCATTTTTACAGCAGAAACCATCTGCATGGCCTTAGTTATTTTCTTGACGTTTTTTACCGACTTAATTTTTTTTCGTACGACTCTGATGTTCATAGTTGTAAATACCTTGTAGCTTGTAGAAAAGTACAGCTATTCAGCACTTCAGTATACAGAATATACTGAGCTGCTGGGTCGCTGCGATGCTATTATACATCACTCTACCTACCAGCTATATTGTTACTTTTTCTCTTCTGGTAAATTTGCCTTTACATATTTCTCAAGTTCCTTTTCAGAATCCTCAGAAATAAGTTTTTCTTCATTGATTTGTTGCATCAATTTTTTCCCTCGAGTTTTGAGATCGGAGATAAATTGTTCTTCAAATTCAGATACCTTATTGAGTGGCACATCATCCAAATGTCCTTTTGAGCCAGCCCAAATGATAGCAATTTGTGATGCTAGATCGTATGGGTTATTTTGTTTCTGTCTCAAAATTTGAGTCATCTTTGCACCTCGATTCAAGAACTTTTTGGTTTCCTCATCAAGATCAGATTCAAATTGTGAAAAGGCACTCAGCTCACGATACTGAGCGAGGTCTAGTTTGAGCTTTCCTGCAACTTGTTTCATTGCTTTTGTCTGCGCCGATGAACCGACGCGAGAGACTGAAAGGCCTACGTTTACCGCAGGGCGTATACCTGAATTGAACAAGTCGGTTTCAAGAAATATTTGACCATCGGTGATTGAAATAACATTGGTTGGGATATATGCCGACACATCATTTTCGAGGGTTTCGATGATAGGAAGTGCCGTGATAGATCCACCACCGTAGTCTGGGTGTATACGGGCTGCACGCTCAAGAAGTCTTGAGTGGAGATAGAAAACATCCCCTGGGTATGCTTCTCGTCCGGCAGGTCGTCGCAAAATAAGTGATACCTGACGATATGCCCATGCGTGCTTAGAAAGATCATCATAAACGATAAGTACATCTTTTCCTTGATCCATAAAATATTCTGCAACAGCTGTTGCAGAGTATGGAGCGATATATTGCAGGGTTACCGGATCGGCAGCTGATGCATTCACGATCACTGTATAGTCCATTGCACCTTTTTCTTTCAAAAGCTCAGCTAAAGCCGCAACTTTAGAACTCTTTTGTGATATTGCGCAGTAGACACAAATAACATTTTCACTTTTCTGATTGAGGATAGTATCTATAGCAATAGTGGTTTTGCCAGTTCCACGATCTCCGATGATAAGTTCTCGCTGTCCTCGACCAATCGGGATGAGTGAATCAATTGCTTTAATACCTGTTTGAAGAGGCTGAGATACAGACTTTCGTTTTACTATGCCTGGAGCCATACGCTCAATGTCGTAATATTTGTCTGATTTTATATCCGATCCACCATCTAGTGGATTCATAAGAGGGTCTACAACTCGACCTAAAAGGGCATCTGAGACAGGCACAGAAAGCGTGCGTCCCATACCTTTTGCAGTTTTACCTGCAGTAATCCCTGTGTATTCACCAAGTACGATTGCTCCGACACTATCTTCGACCATATCGATGATCATGCCTGTTTCGCCGTTTTCAAATTCGATGAGATCTCCAAATGAGATATTGTCAAGACCAGTTAGGCTTACAACACCATCTTTTACTTCTTCGACTACACCGACGTCTTTTGTCTCGAGTTTCTTGCCTTGTTGCTGCTCGAGTTCCTGTTGGATTTCTTGTAAAAATTGGTCAAGCTGTTTCATAGAGTGTATGTTGTAATTTTTGTAATTCTGATCTAAGAGAGAGATCAATCATACGTGAACCGTATTTGATCACAACTCCTGCCATAATAGACTTGTCTACTTCCACCGAGATGTGAGCATTTTCAAGAAGATGGATCTTCTTTTTTAAAAGATTCAGTTCTTCTGCACCGAGTTCATATGGTGCGACTATCGTCACGTATGCCTGACCTGTTTTATTAGTCAGTCTCTCGCGAATATAGTTTTTCAAATCTGTTTTTAGAGCAGGATCAATTTTCATAATGATAAATGGCTCCTCAGTATGTCAGCATCTTACTGAGAAGCTGATCAGCTGAGTAGCTGATTTCTAATTTTCTAACTTCATATCTTCGGGGATATGTGAGATGATATTTTTGGTTACTGCCTGCTGAGCATCGTTGTTCAAATAGTCTCTGAGTGCTTTTTCAACTACAAGGCTACTTACACTTGCGACCTGTTTACGTATATCTTTATACATGCTCTGTTTCTCATCTTCTATCTGTTCACGGGCTTTGGCGACTATCTCAGCTGCTTCTTTTTTAGCATTTGCAATAATCTCCTGTTTTACCATTTCAGCGTCCTTTTTGCTTTGTTCAATTGCTGCATGAAGCGTTTGTTTACGTTCATGTTCCAGTTTTTTATCTTGTGCGGCAAGTGTTTCTTGGCGAGCTTCAAGCTCTTGTGCCATCTTGTCTCGCATCTGATCTTCTTCCTTCTGCTTTTTCAAGTAGCTTAAAAAAGGCTTTGAGATAAATTTCTGGAATACAAAGAAAAAGATCGCAAAGTTTACAAGTTGTGCTACGAGTAGCTTTGCATCTAATCCTAAATTCTCCATATATATTTAAGTATTTATAACGTTATTAGTCTTATACGAACTTCAAAATAAGAGCTACGACTAATGCGAAAATTGCGACCGATTCTGCAAATGCAGCAGCAAGAATCATGTTTGTTCGAATTACTGATTCTGCTTCTGGATTTCGACCCAGTGCTTCCATTGCGCGACTTCCGATAAGACCAATTCCAATACCTGGTCCAATTACACCTACACCGATTGCAATTGATGTAGCAAGCAGTCTCATTGATTCAGCATCCATAGTTAATATTTTAAATTTATAATTAATTATTAAACAATAATATTAGCTTGTAGAGTAATGTATTATAGCATCCCAGCGACTCAGCAATTCAGCTCTAGCCTGACAGTCTATTAGTAATAATTACTTAATCGCTGAGCTGCTGGATAACTGAGTACTGAATTACTATTCTACAAGCTACCAGCTACCAACTACAAGCTCCTAATGATGTTCCGCAATAGCCATATTTATAAATACTGCAGATAACATAGTGAAAACCATTGCCTGTACAAGACCTACAAAAATCTCCATAAAGAACATCGGAGCACTTACAAATGAAAGGAATACAGGCAAAAGAAATGGTACGACCGTAAGAAGTACTTCTCCGGCAAATATGTTTCCAAACAAACGGAATGAAAATGATAGTATACGAGCAAATTCAAGAATGAGCTCGAGTATACCCACAAATAACATCACCGGATTACTGAAATTAAAATATTTTTTCAAATGTGGTACTGCACCCAAATATTTAAACCCAAAGAACTGTGTAATAAATACAGATATAAGTGCAAGTGCGACTGTAGTATTCAGATCAGCAGTACCTCCACGGAATAGAGGCACTTTACTGCTATGTTCTTCAACTGCACCTTCAACATCTATTATATTGCCGTGGTCATCGACTTGCTGTTCGACCTCGGTATGAGTATTCTCCGCGACTATTTCTTCCTTATGCGTTTCTACTTTATTTACCAATATAGATCCAACTCCCGGAATGAGACCAGACCAGTTATTGAGCAAAATAAAGAAAAAGAATGAAAGTAACAAAGCAAAAAAAGTATTGGTTTTACTATGAAGTACTGAATGAAAAAGGTTATGCATATACCGTAGCAAAGCATTCATGCCAAAATAAAGCAACCCTTTATCTTTTTTCCGTGATTCACTATAGTAATACGATGCTAAAAAATAAAAGCCAATCAGTACAAGAAGGGTTGTAAGGATCGAGTTTGTGACTAAAAAGCCTGGTATGTCCAAGACTCCTTCTCCTTTAATGCTTATGTGTGGTCCCATCGTCTTTATATAATCTAATTAAATTGTAAAACATTGATATTGTACCAAATATGATAAGGATTATTGTGAATAATTCTTTTGTATGGAATTTACGGTCAAGAAATTGTCCTACTGGAATTGCCAGTAAAAGAGGAATGGCTAAATACATACCTAGATTGAAGTAAGCAGGTGGTATGTTCAACCATTTTTTCCTTCGAGGAGAATAGTTCTCCAGACATACTTGTTCGACCTCTCCTTTTTTATTTATTTTGGTAAATGTTAATTTTTTGTTTTTTATATCCGCTGACATTGTAACAAGTATGTTTCAATAATGTAAGACATACTGGTGATGTATT
>CAZPYR010000074.1:0-5683 GCA_964590815.1 uncultured Gammaproteobacteria bacterium
TTGTACAGGTGTATAATTGAACAGCCGTACAATAGTTTACTCCACAGAATAGCTAGTTGTCAAGAGTGAAAATAAAAAAATATTACCAATGGTGAATAAGGTTATTAATATCGGATAATTCTTTTTCATTGTAATAACCGTGACTCGTGGGGCTAGTATTGAGTACTGTTACTGCTGCATTATTAATAAGACTAGATGGAGTGCAATAAGGCAAAGAATAAGGATAATTATATTCTGTTTTTCCACAAAGGAAATCTAAATCCAGATGGTAGATATATGGCATTCCAATATGCTGCATTAGATCTTCCGGGTTATTTTTTTCAAGAAGTGTTACGGTAGTAATACGTCTTACTAATTCAGGGTCATCCATTGATGGTTGAGCATCTTTATAGGGCAATCCAATGACCATCTGATTTGAGTAGAATATACCGCGTCGAATAAGTTCTGCATTGAATGCAGCCTCAAAACGTGCAGAGGGTAAGGAGTCATCGGTTGCTGCTAAGTCACGATGTTGATCAAGTTGAATTGATCCAATAGGCCCAGGGATTCCTGCGTGTTGAAGGACGTCAATAATATGATGGTGATCATTTATGATATATAACGGATTTCTAGATGATGAGAATATAACAACGGGATATAGTAAAAATCCACTGTTTCTTCTTTCATTAATTTTTTGGAAAGTAAAGGATTGCTTTGCTATTTCGTCAATAGGAGTAAATGGTTGTTTTAATGCAGCTTCTGCCCATGTAATGGTAGATCTTCTTTTTTCTTTCAAAATTTTTGTTGGATCTGTACCTGTAACTCTATCTATATTTTGGGACATACATGTATTATAGGGATTTTACTGAAAATACTGTTTTACTATCTAAACATTCTCCCTGAATCTCTATGTGTCCAGATATATATGTTGCGGTGAGACGATCACAGGGAGCCCCTCCCATAAGGGTACGACTGGCTTCTCCGAGTAATGCAAAGGCCTTTTTTTGAAAATCTGCAAGATAGATAGAAGCTGTCTGTTTATTTTCATTTTCAGGCTCTTCTTTTATTGGTATAAATAGTACTGCAGCGTCTAATCCGGCAACACGAGTATATCGGCTCAGATATACTTCTTGAGTAGATAATGAATCATATTTTTTACCCATATTATCGTATAAACTAAATTGTCTTGAGGTAATTATGGTACGTATAATAGCTTTTTCAGTGATAAAATGATCAAGTGTTGCAGAAGTTGTGGCTATAGAACCAGCGTCATTTATTTGTCGTACCTTCCAAATATCTTTATCATTATAAACATATAATAAATCAGCTTGTTCGTAATTATCAGAATTATTTAGAAGAAAAGCATCTGTTTTTTCAGAAAGGGCAAAGGTAGGAGATTGAATGACATCAAAATTTGTATCATAGCCACCTAACGGTGGACATTGAAATAACGATTCCCCGCGCCATCCATTATTTTCGCTATAACTGAGAGGGCCAACTCCATTGGCTCTGTATAATGTTGCTTTGGCTTCACAGAGAGAAGAGGACGCTAAACCTAAATTATATTCAAGTTGGATTTTATATCTACCGCTGGGTGTAGCATGTTCAAAGATACGGTAAAAATAAGGATTCTTTTGTGGCATATCTGTTGCAGATGGCACTTCAGATCTTGAATCTGGAACCATGTCGAGTTGTTTTTTCCAATGTTCTATTTGCTCTCCTAACTCTACTGTTTGAGCTTTCCAGTATTCTACTTCACCTTTTAATAGTAAAGTTGTAATAAAGAAGAAAAAAAATATGCCAATAAAAAAATACAGGAGAGATCGTTCTTTTGGGAAATATGAAAGTAATTTATTACTCACAATATTTTCATTCTATCATAAGAGACAAGTTTTGTTAGGACTGTCCCGATCTCTCGGCTACTTTGCGCTGACTTTCAGTGAGATATCTTTTTCTCAATCGTAGATTTTTTGGTGTCACTTCAAGCAACTCATCATCTCCGATAATATCAAGATATTGTTCAAGACTTAGCTCTGTGGGTGGCTCCAAAGATTCTTTTACGCCTTCACCAGAAGAACGGTTATTGGTGAGTTGTTTACCTTTACATACATTTACTTGAATATCTCGTTCTTGAGTACTAAGTCCGACGACAATACCTTCGTATACGTCAATACCTGCGCCATAGAACAAAGTGCCTCGAACTTGTGCGTTGATAAGACCATAAGAGAGAGTTGTGCCGCTTTGGGAGGCAACCAGTGCTCCATTACGTACACTATCCATTTGAGTTCCTACAGGCTCGTATCCTAGAAGATATGTATTCATCACGGCAGTACCACGAGTATTGGTGAGCATACGACTGCGGATACCAATGAGGTTGCGACTTGAAATCTTATACATTATGCGAATGCCATTTTCTCCGACTGTATGCATGGTCACAAGTTGTCCTTTACGTTTGCCGATCTCATCTGAAATTGTACCTAAGAAATCTTTTGGTACGTCTATTGTGAGTTCTTCATATGGTTCGCATGTCACACCATCTATTTTCTTGTAAATAACTTGAGGTTTTGAGACTTCAAGCTCAAATCCTTCGCGGCGCATTGTTTCAATAAGTACAGCAAGATGGAGCTCTCCACGGCCACTTACCATAAAGGCGTTTGATTCAAGGTCTTCTTCAATTTGGAGGCCCAAGTTTGTTTCTTTTTCTCTAAGTAATCGTTCTTTAATTTGTCGAGAAGTCACATATTTCCCTTCACGACCAGCAAAAGGACTGGTATTTGGCCCAATTTTTATTTTGATAGTTGGATCTTCTACTTTAATGGTTGGAAGATGCTCTGGCGTATTGGGATCGGTGACGGTTTGACCGATAGTAAGCTCTGGGATACCAGCGAGGGCTGCGATATCACCGGCTTCAATACTTTCAATTTCCTGACGTCCCAATCCGGCACTCACAAAAATTTTGGTTGCATTATATGTGCCAATTACTTTTCCTTCTTCAACAAGTGCAATTCTCTGTCCTTTTTTGAGAACGCCTCGAGTGACTTTACCAATACATAGTTTTCCGACATAAGGATCATTATCAAGGGTTGAAATGAGCATTTGAAAAGGTTGATCAAGATTGATGGCACTATTTGAAATTTCTTCTACGATAGTATCAAAAAGAGGCGCAAGAGTCTCTCCTTCCGCCGGTGTATAAGTGTCGGGAAGTGTCTTGTAGGCTACTCCATCACGGCCAACGCCATAGAGAGTCGTAAAGTTTAGTGCACTATCATCTTCTGCAAGTTCAAGAAAAAGACTTTCTACTTCGCGTTGGACTTCTATTGGACGAGCATCTTTTTTATCTATTTTATTGATAAAAAGAATGATTTTAAGTTTGGCTTCAAGTGCTTTTTTAAGTACAAAGCGTGTCTGAGGAAGAGGACCTTCTGCTGCATCTACCAACAACAGTGCGCCACTAGCCATATTTAGCACGCGTTCAACTTCACTACCAAAGTCGGCATGTCCAGGTGTATCTATAATATTTATTTTTTCTCCTTTATATTGGACGCTGGTATTTTTTGAAAGAATGGTAATTCCTTTCTCTCTTTCAAGATCGTTCGAATCCATAAGAAGCTCCTGTTGCATTTCTCTCTGGTTGTCACGGAAAATATGTGATTGTTTGAGTATTGCATCAACGAGAGTGGTTTTTCCGTGATCCACGTGCGCGATGATGGCGATGTTTCTGGTATTCATAAGTACTGTTTCAAAAAGATAATTAGTATATCAGAATATAGACGAAATTGCCTCTCCAAATATGTATATTTGAAAATGTAAAGATTTTGTAATAATTATTACTACCACAAAAAATATCGACTAAAATACCTGTATGTATTATTTACAGATTAACAATATATCCTTTATCTATTGTAGAAGATTATGAATAGAGATGTACCTTCGCTTCCAGAACTTTCTGTCCTGAATGCAATTACTGATGCTTTTACGATTTTTGACAAAAACTGGAATTTTATATTTATTAATAAGCCGGCGCAAAAATTTTCTTCGCAACCCATAGAAAATCTTATAGGAAAAAACTTGCATAAGGTAGTTCCTACTTTTAAAACTTCTCAATTTTTTAAAGAATATAAGCTCTCCATGAGGATACAGAAGCCACACACATTTGAGGCTTATTATAAGCCCCTGAATAAGTGGCTTGAAGTTCATTTATATCCATCAAAAGAGTATTTGCTTATTTATTACACGGACTATACCGACAAGAAAAGGATGTCAGATGAACTTTATTTTAAATCAGATATTGTCAAAAACATTACTCACAGTGTGATGGCAACTGATTTGGATGGAAATATCATATTTTGGAATGAAGGTGCAACCGATTTATATGGCTTTACCGCTGAAGAGATGATGGGTACATCTCCTGCAATACTTTATCCTGGCCATGAAAATACAAAAGATCTAAAAAAAATATTGACAAAGGCAAAGCAAAAAGACTATTTTTTAGGGAAAGGCGAGGCTATAAAAAAAGATGGTACAGTAATATGGGTAGAGCGGAAAATTTCTTTAATGAAAAATAAGGATGGTAAACCTATCGGGTTTTTGGGTATCTCACGTAATATTACAGAGCAGAAAAATATAGAAGATAATCTTCGTTTCCTTTCACAAGCTAGCAAATTATTATCATCGTCACTAGATTATAAAAAAACAATTAAATCAGTATCTAAGCTGGCTATCTCCTATATGGCAGATTGGTTTTTTATCGATTTATTTGATGAACAAGATGTTATTGACTTGGTTGCAGTCGGGCACAAAGATCCTAAAAAAATCAAATGGGCATATGAGATGCGGAAAATGCGCCCTGTAAACCTGGAAAGTAATGTGGGTATAGCGCAAGTTGTACGAACAGGAAAATCTCAATTGTACCCGCATATAACTCATGATTTATTAGAGTCATCTGATATTAGTAATGAGCAGAGAGATATAGTGAAAAATATTGGATTTTCTTCTCTTATGTTTGTGCCATTAATTATTCGTAAAAAAGTTATTGGTGTTATTACATTTGCGACTACTCACAAAAAGCGATCATATAATGAATCCGATCTATCTACAGCAGAAGAATTAGCTACTCGGGCCTCTTTAGCAATAGAAAATGCCAGATTGTATCATGATGCGGCAGCTGCGCGAGAGCGTATGGATAATCTTATTGCGAATGTGCCGGGAGTCGTATGGGAATCATATGGTGAGCCTGATGCTACAAAACAACGTGTTAATTATGTAAGTGATTATATCGAGACTATGATGGGATATTCAAAGTCAGAATGGTTACAAATGCCCCAATTCTGGATGGAGATCGCTCATCCTGAGGATACAGCTAAGGTACGCAAAGAGGCGGAAAAGTTTTTTAATTCGGGTAAAGGGGGAACGATGAGATTTCGTATCAGAAAGAAGAATGGTCAATATATTTGGGTAGAAGTGCAAACAACTATAATAAAAGATACAAATGGTTTGCCTGTAGGTATGCGTGGAGTGACAATGGATATATCTGAACGAGTAAAACTTGAAGAAAAGAAGGATGAATTTATCAGTATCGCAAGCCATGAGTTAAAAACACCACTTACTAGTGCGAAAGGATATCTTCAAATTTTATCTAAACGCATGAGGACTGCTGAAGATGGGACATTAAAACAGCTAGTAGATAAAAGCAATCGGTATCTGG
>CAZPYR010000074.1:5715-6173 GCA_964590815.1 uncultured Gammaproteobacteria bacterium
CCACCGTGTGATTGCGGGCGATAAAGAAAGACTGGAACAAGTACTCGCAAATCTTATCACGAATGCTGTGAAATATTCACCAGGATCAGAGAAAATCAATATTTTTGTAGATGAAGAGGACAAGTATATACAAATCTCGGTAGAAGATTATGGTGTGGGTATCCCTGAAAAGGATAAACAGTATCTATTTCAAAGGTTCTACAGAGTAGAGGATACGTCTAAGCGTTTTTCTGGTATGGGTATTGGACTTTATATTTCTTCAGAAATAGTCAAAAGGCACAACGGAACGATATCTGTAGCTAGTAAAGTAAATCAAGGATCTACTTTTACTTTTTGTATTCCTTTTAAAGCTAAATAGATAATTTTTCTTCCAGATGTATAGTGTATTATATGAGCATGGAAAATTTATCTCAAATATTTTTTAATTCAAGACTTTTTGGTGATGGTAGAGATAGGGA
>CAZPYR010000075.1:0-5952 GCA_964590815.1 uncultured Gammaproteobacteria bacterium
GATTCTGGGGTTGTGGCAACGTACTCTCTACTTGGAGAGCATTGGGAATGACAGTGATTTTATCCATGTCTATACCTGTACGTTTGGCAATACGTTCTGCTTGCGCGTGTGTCGTGACTACCACATTCTTAAAGCGTTGGCACACAAACTTTTCAAGGAAATATTCTATACGCATGATGATACTAGTATGAGGAAGATGTTTGATATCTTGTGCAAGCTCAGGCTCAAGGTCGTGAAACTCTACGACCTGTTGTTTCGCTCTAAATAATATTCCCAAAAAATATGCTATTAACGGCACTGTAAGAGGAGAAATAACAATATATGTTTTGACTTCTTTCTTTCTATATACCCACAGTACTTGTAGAACTGTAGAGGCTAAAGCAAATAATAAATCTATATTTCTATATAATTCATACCATATTTTTTTATTTTCGTAGTTTTCAATTTTTTGGCTTTTGCTAAAAAAAGTATTGTATCTATATGTACGGATATTATTGGAATTTATTTTAAAAAGTTCCGTAGTTTTTTCATTCTTACTTTTTTTACATATGACGGCAATCTCATTCTCTTTACACAGGAATTCTATTTCCTTTTTACATCTTTTGCCAAAACCTGAATTATCAGGAAAAGGATGATTAAATATATAAATTATCATAAAGCAGAAAACAAAATATGTGCTTTGGTAACTTGCGTATCCCAGGTAAACTCCTTTGCTACTTTTTTATACCCAGCCTCCCCCATTTGACTAGCTGTCAATGAATTGTTCAGTAACTGAAGTATCTTGTTGGCTATATCTTTATGATCGGCGGCGGTGGCAAGCAAACCATTGACACCATCTTCAATGACATACGGTATACCCCCTACCCGACTCCCCACTACCGGCTTACGACAAGCCGCAGCTTCAAGAAGTGTCATGCCTAGCCCCTCTGCTTGGCTTGTACTCGGCAGTACTACAACGTCTGCGATTTTGTAGTACTCGACCAGTCTGGTATCGTCAATATCTGACTGAAACTCTGCACAAATATCTGAAGTTGCCGATCGATAATGCGCTAGCATATCTCCTTTGCCAATCACCAGCAAGCAGGCTTTTGGTACACCTTGTTGCACTTTTTGCATTGCCTCAATAAGATATGCCAGCCCTTTATGCTGATGAGTACGATCTAGCTGGCCTACAAAAAGCACAACTTTTCTATCTTTATATGTTTGCACTAGAGACTCGGGCGGTACAATATGATCCATACGTGCAAGATCTACGCCCGGCGGGATAATACGAATTTTATCTTTATATGTAGATATATAGAGTGAATGCTTTGCATAATACGTGGAAGTGGCAATAATATATGTGGAAAAAGTAAAAGTGATCTTTCCTAGAGTCGCGTAGTACAGGCGAAAAACAACATCAAGCACATTATTTTTTACCAAATCATTGTGATACGTGAGTATATACGGGATGCTTAAAAACTTGCAAACTATTGCAGCAAGATCGCTTATAAATGGTACAGGAGTATGTCCATTCACTAAATCTGGTTTTTCTTTTTTTATAATTCGTGCAATATCCCAAAGCCACCCTATATTTATAGGAGTATTTGAAAGCTTAAACCAATAAGGAAGTCTATATATTTTTATACCATCGATTGTCTCCTCGCTGTAGCTACTCGTCGTATGATTTGCCCCTATCGCAACAATTGCCCAACCATATTTAGTACGAAGACCGCGGGCAATATGCCATGCATAATTTTCCAATCCGCCAATCTTTGGGAAGAAATATGGTGCTATCACAAGTAATTTCATGTATGGTTACCAAGATTTATAAAATGTTACCAGTTTGTGGGTGATATTCTCCCAGTCATATTTTTTCGCTATATGCCAACCTCGAGCATGCTTTTTATTGATCCCAATCGCCCGATCTATGAGTCGCCCCAACTGCGAATTGTTACGAAAAACCCATCCGTTCCTCAAATCCGTAAGATACGCCGTCGCATTGGTGGGTGAATTGTAGGTCGCAAATGGGATACCGCAGGCATTGGCCTCTATCGCCACAAGGCCAAAACCCTCACGCTCCGAAGGCAGCACAAATATATTGGAGGATTTCATACGCGCAAGCACCTCGTCGTGAGAAGGTACAAAATCTATAAATTCTACCATTTCATCTACACCTAGCTCCTTGGCTAGTTTTTTCAGATTTTTCTTTTCTGGACCATCGCCTACTATAGTTGCCGTCACTTTTTTGCCTTGTCTACGCAAGATATCAAGAGTCTCAAGTATAAAATCTACATTCTTGTGCTTGAGCAGACGCCCTGCATATAACATATCCACCTTTTTGGGAAATGGTTTCACACTCCGAATATGAGGTATATCGATACCACACGTGATCGTCTCTACACCCTGTTTGCGATGAAGATTATACTCAAGCCGGTTCGTGGTAAGCGGAGACACTGAGATTATACGATCCGGCAAATGAGCACTGAGTAGCTCTATAGCAAATGCGATACCGCCTCGATCACCCAAATACTTATTCCAATATTCTAAACCCCACACCTCATGCCAAGTGGCGTACATCCATTTGAATCGAAGCCAACATACAATACGGGTAAAAAGAATAGGAAAAAATGGCATCGAGTCTACATCGATCACATCGAAACGCACAAAAAGAAGCTTGAGACAATGTAAGCCAAATAAAATGCCTTGCTTTATACTTCGCCTATCGCCATCATATAGTGGATACAAAGGAGAAATCGCGTGAAGATGTACACCCTTCTCTACCCGGTGGTTTTCGGGCCCTGTCCACCACTTCATACAGTAGATATGTATCTCATGCCCTTGTGCGGCAAGACGAGTAGTCACGTCGTAGAGACGCTTTTCCTTACCCCCTTTGTTGTACGGGTAGATTGCGTCCGAGACGTAGATTATTCTCATGAGATTTCTTGGCTGACCAAGTCAAATTATTAAAAAATGTATACAATATTTTGATACCGTCTGAAAGCGAATGAATTTTCGAATACCCTAGACGTCGATCATAGGTGATCGGCACCGAATACACATGCATATTCATCTTGCGCATTTTGGTAATCATTTCCATCTCTATAGCAAATCCTTTTGAATCCAAGTGGTTGAGGAGCTTATTGAGAGCCTCTCGCTTGAAAGCGAAATACCCCGATAAACAATCGGTGATATTGGCGCCGTAAAAATGTCGCACCATAAATGCAAAAACCCAATTTACAAACCTATGAGACGAAGTAAGTGAACCGCGGATAGTTTTGCCCCCAATTCGTGAGCCCACAATAACATCGGCAAAATTGTTTTGGAGCGGCTCAAGGAGACGCGGCATCTCTTCTGGCTTGTACGTATTGTCTCCATCGAGGATCACCACATATTTACTATCCTCAGGCACAGCCAAAAAACCAGTCTTAAGCGCTTGGCCTTTTCCCTGTTTTGGCTCATGGATGATTTTTATATTGCGTTTACGGACCTCTTCTTTGGTAAGGTCTTTTGAATTATTGTCTACCACAACTACCTGCACGTCAAAGCCATGATGCGCAAGCCTTTTGAAAGGCATCGAATCAAGTACTTTACCGATACCTTTTTCTTCGTTGTGACAGGGTATGATCACTGTCACTTTTTCTAATGTTTTTTCCATAAATTACGTATCAATCAACGGGTTGATTCCCGCTTTTATCGATCCAAAAATGGATGGATTGATCTTTATTCTCCAAACTTATATTTATTTTGGTTCGCTGTTGTGCCTCAGTCGAGGCAATCCTTTCAGAAAGAGTTTTATACTCATCGTGCTTGAGCTCAAAACTGCCACGGTCTATGAGTCTTGAGCTTTCCGTGGCAATAGCCTCGACTACATACTCATATTTCATAGGCTCATGCTCCAGGTTGTGCACCGTAAATGCAAAAGTATTACTTTTTCCCCTCTGGTATGTCTTTGGAAGATTTAAATGATTCTCCAAATACAATTCTGTAAATTTTTCAGGTTGTGGCAACAGTTTATACTCGGCCATTGCCGATGCCACCGCACCACGATCAAAGATGAGCAGAGTAAAAATTGCTAATGCTCCCACAACACCTGCTATGACACTTGTAAGATATGTTCTTGACATGTATAAACTATAGGTAAATTATGTAAAGCATACGTAAGTTTTTTTACATTACGTATGAAAGTAAATAAAAATGACAATTACATCAACTAAATTGACATCTGCAACCCTATTATACTCCAAGCAATAAATTTGTGCGTAGGTGAGTATAATTACAACTATGATTCCTAAGAAAATGCAAAAGCTTAGCGGAGGTACACTTTTTATCGGCGCGACCTTTATATCGCAAGTTCTCAATTTTTTCTTCAATACCTACCTCGGCCGAGCTCTGAGCTTGGAAAACTATGCCCTTATCACGGTGGTCGTAAACATATGGTATTTTATCCTCATTGTCCTGAATGCCTTGAGCTATGTAATCACCAACAAAGTTGCCTATCTGGAAAAAAATGAATCGGTTTCGGAGGTTGGAGCCTTTTATAGATTTTTTACCCGTAAAACCATACAGATATCTTGTATTTCAGGATTGATATGGCTAGCCATAGCTCCACTTATCATTTATTACTTTCATATCTCAAGTCGTGCTGCAATCTTCATGATTTCACCTCTTATCGGAGTGGGGGCGCTCATGAGTATAAGTCGAGGGTTTCTGCAAGGGCGTACCATCTTTGTCACCCTCTCAATAAGTCTGATTGTGGAAAGTCTGATCCGTATGCTGGCGGCCATATTTTTGGTGCAAATGGATCTGGGGCATCTTACCTATCTTTCTATACCCATATCTTTGGTATTTACGTTAGTTTTCAATTATGTGTTTGAGCGCAAACATGTACCTCAAAGTACCAGTGAACATACCTTTACCTTTCCAACATCTCTTTTTGTAGCATTATTGCTGATCGGTCTATCTAATACCGTATTCCTCACCGTCGATATCCTCATGGTAAAACACTATTTTGACGATAGGACTGCCGGGATGTACGCGCTACTTGGCTTGGTTGGGAAAGTAGTCTTTTTCTTTAGTTCTATCCTTTCGGGTGTGCTCTTTACGTACGCAAGCCAGGGCAAACATACCGATAGCTCGTTTTTCCATCGTATTTTGTTGGGTACAGCTGCGTTGTCTACGATTGCATTTATATCTTTTGGATTGTTGGGTAGCTTTACTACATCGATACTTATTGGAGCAAAAGCTGAGGCTATTGTGCCCTATTTGTATACATATACAGCAGCAATCAGTCTGTTTGCTGTGACCAATACATTCATCACCTACTATATCGCTCGTGGAGTGAAAAAGATTGCTTTTATTGCGCTATTTTTGGCGATCGCATTGATCGGCGCGATCAGTATGTATCATGAAGATATTTTTCACATTGTCCAGTCGGTATTTGCCATAAGTAGTATAGGATTTGTCTTTACTCTTTCTTTTCATCTCTACGCACTGAAGAAAAAAATATGATGATCATTGCACATTTTCTTTATACATAGCATCAAATACTGCTTCATGGGTTTGTGCTTTTTGTATCACTTCCTCTGCGTCGGTGGAGCTGCACTCATACACATACAAGCCTCCAGCTACAGTTTCACAGTTTTTTGCACCTAGCTTTTTAAGAAGGGCCGGCATTTCTTTTGGGGCTGTTTCCTGTTTGAAGAAAATAAAGTAAGATTTACCAGTTGATATATTTTTTGACGAAGCATCCTCCATAAAAAAACGTCGTGCAATCACCATAAATATGATTACAGCTATTGCCAAAGCCCAGACTTTTGGATCAGACCAGGCTGTACGTGATGTGCGTTTGAAAAAATCCATATGATGATATTTATGTAACAATTCAATTGATTCCAAAAATTTGTCATGCTGAACTCGTTTCAGCATCTAGCGAGAGCGTTCCTGGATCCCGAATCAAGTTCGGGATGACAA
>CAZPYR010000076.1:0-5904 GCA_964590815.1 uncultured Gammaproteobacteria bacterium
TTTCCCTATGATAGATGCAGAGACTACTACTGAGGCTATTGCACAAGGAGAGCTTGAAGGCACGCATGCAATTTCATTTCTCCGGTATCAAAATGCAAAGGCACTACTAGATGTAGAAGGTCAGCACAAAGCTCTTGCGCTTGAGATGCTACCTGTAAACTGGCATAGATCCATGGAACTTAGCTGATGTTCTATAGTGGAGATTATGTCATAAAGACGAGAGGTGTCTGCTCGCTCCCCTGACCCATCGGATTATCTCGCATTGCTTTCTCAAAGAATATATTTGGCATTTCAGTTGCATTTCCTAGCACATTCCGCCCCAGATCATTGGCATCGATGATCACAACACCACCGAAATCTTTTATCAAATCTTTCCGAACTCGTTTCAGGATCTCATAATTTGTCATCCCGGACTTGATCCGGGATCCAGGGTCCAGTGTCTGGATTCCCGCTTGTGCGGGAATGACAGTTAACATTTTCAAAATTTCTTCACGAATTTTCTGTGCTGCTACTTGAGGGTCTTTTGGGGCCAGTTTGGCAGATACATTTGATGGGTATACTGAATACTCAGTAGGTCCATCTATTGCATTGATCTCATTGCCAGCAAGCCTATAAAATAACCCCTTGATACCAAAGGGCTTGGTGACTGCGGCCGCTATAGTCGCAAACAAAATTCGTGCCAGACCGACTTCATCTATAGCAATTTGCATGGTCCACGGGCTGCCTAGACCTATCCCGTAAGGCGTTTTGGTGACATAGCCCGAAAGAGTACGAGCCCACCATGATGGATTGATATCCCATATAAAAAATGAGCGGCCTTGCGATATAGCAACTATTTTTTCGGAGACTATGACATACCATTTTCCTTTGTCATTCTCGCGAAAGCGGGAATCCAGGTTTTTCATGCCTGGATCCCCGATCAGGGTCGGGGATGACATATGATCAATAAAATCGCCTATATACTTCGCAATCTTCTGTGCATACTCATCACCCTTTTGAAACAATTCTGTACGGATAGGATAACGTTTATATATATCTCCCTCAACTTCTATCTCAAGTTTCTTCCCTTCATTCGCCTCAAGTATTCCCTTTATACTTTTCTCTTTTCTCTCTTCTCTTTTATTTGAATCAATAAATTCTCGAAGCCACAACTCTACATTTAAAACTCTCCAAAATAAAAGAGTATCCTCATTTTTGCCTTCGATAAACTTACGGAAGGCCTGCAAAACCTCTGTCTGGTTGAAATAAGGCCGTGAAGCAAAAGACTCGCTGAGGAAAATGCCATAGATTCTATTTTTCATGCGCATAAACCACTCATGTTCGGGAGTCGTAAACCCGATTTTATTGCGACGGTTACGGATTTGTGAGGGCAATAAATCTTTCATAGATTTTCGGAGTATGTATTTATTCCAGCCGTTTTTGATGATTGCCTCTTCAGGTAAAGAAAATAGATATTTTACCAGTCGAAAATCCAAAAAAGGCACCCGACCTTCGATCGAAAATCGCATAGAATTTTTATCTTCATAGCGGAGCAATGAAGGTAGGGAATTTTGAAAAATATCTTCTTTCAAACGTTTCTTGAGATTGGCCCGCGATACGACAAATTCTTCCTGAACAAATTTTTCAGAAAAAGAACTTTGCAACAAGGTCCGTACGTCTACATCGGTTTTTATAGCAAACTCCCGGCTCATACCGTACCACAGGTAGCTTAGTAATATATCTCGTGCACTCCACATTTCACGAAACAGAGTAAGATACGCACCTGTATTAAACAATTGCCGAAGATACACAATATAGTAAGGTAAATACCCGGCCATCATCTCGTCTGCTCCTTGCCCGTCTAGAAGCACCGTCACATGTTTGGCGGCCTCCTGCATCACTGCATACTGGGCGTAAGGGCCAGTACTTATGGTTGGCTCTTCCTGTGTTTTTACAAAATCTTCAAGATCGTCAAAAAAATCTTCGGCTTTAGGTCGTATTTTATGGCTTTTTACTCTATGTGTTTTGTGTAGCAATGCATCGATATAATCTTCTTCATTATTGGTAGAGCCCGGGAATACAGCTGAAAAGGTATTTTGTGCTGCGCCCACAGATTCTGATTCTTTGGCATGCTCTGACAAGAGCTTATTTACGACAGTCACCACACTCGATGAATCTAGTCCTCCCGATAGACAGGTACCCACGGGTACTTCAGCAATGAGTCGGCGCTGTATTGAGTCAATAAAAAGCTCTTTAAACTTTTTTATATCTGCATGCATCAACGACTGACTGTTTTTCTGATCTATAGATCGGTCTATATCTTTTTCCAATGTCGAGAATATATGTTTGCTGATGTTATTGTTTTCGACTGTAAGCATCTGTCCGGGCATCAAATGGTAGACTCCTTCAAAAAATGTTTCCTCTTGATCATCGTGTATGCGGTAAGCCAGATATCGGTATAGAATACGATCATTGACTTTTTTTTCAATATATCCTGAGCGTAATATCGGTTTTATCTCTGAAGCAAAAATAAGCCCTTTTTCAGTGTGCGCATAATAAATAGGCTTTATACCAAAATGGTCACGAGCAAGGATGAGTTTTTTTTTGGGTATATCATAAAGTGCGATCCCAAACATGCCATTAAAATAGTCAAAACAGTCGTTTCCCCACTCTTCATACCCATGGACAATGACTTCGGTATCGGATTTCGTTTTAAATACATGACCTGCCTTTTTCAGAGTGTCCCGAAGTTCAAGATAATTGTAGATCTCGCCATTGTAGACTACGGCAATTGTTTTATCTTCATTGTATATTGGCTGGTCTCCCCCAGCTCGATCTATGATAGCAAGCCGTCTATTCAGAAGTGAGACATGTTCGTCGATATAAAAACCATCACCATCGGGGCCACGATGTTTCATATCTGTAGACATCTGCTGTATGAGTTGCTCGTTTTTTTTACCGGTAAATCCTGCTATGCCGCACATAAAATCGTTTATTTTGTTTTCGTATATATCTATAAATTGCTGTACTTATCTCATTATAGATATTTTTATAAATTTTCTATAGGAACGTGAGGTTCTATTGTACCACGAAAGTGAGCATCTTCAAAACGATAAAGCTATTCTGATAAGCTAAACCACAGAATTTACATCTTACGAAGTATCGCTACACGCTGTTCAACCGGTGGATGGGTACTAAAAAGGTTGGTCATCCATGACATCACTTTTCTTTGCTTAAATGGATTGGAGATAAATAAATGAGCTGTGGAAGTGGTAGCGGTCGAGACTCCACGTGGATAGGCGGCTATTTTTTCAAGGGCTGAGGCTAAGCCATCGGGGTATCGGGTGAGAAGGGCTCCGCTTGCATCTGCCAAAAACTCGCGACGTCGCGATACCGCAAGTTGTATAAGAGTTGCAACTATAGGAGTTATGATAAGTGCTGCAATCAAAAGCACCAGCATGATTGGGTTACGTGGTCTGTCATCATCGCTACCCCCGCCCCACCACAACGATCTCATGATCCAATCAGCCGCTAAAGCTATGGTACCCACAAGCACCGCTGTAACAGTAGATACTAAAATATCATAATTTTTTATGTGAGATAGCTCATGTGCAATCACGCCCTCAAGCTCTGCACGATCCATGATATGGAGTAGCCCGGTAGTCGCACACACTACACCGTGCTCGGGATTTCGTCCGGTAGCAAATGCGTTCGGTGATGGGTCATCTATCACATAGAGTTTTGGCATAGGGGTACCTGATGCAATACTTAGATTTTCGGTCACGGTATAAAAATCAAAAAACTCCTCTTTTGTGGCGGGTCTTGCATGCGTGGTAGACAACACTAATTTGTCCGAATTGTAGTAGCTATATACTGAGGAAACAAAAGATATCAGAAAACCAAGTAAGGCATAAAAAGAACCTGAACCTCCACCAAAATATTTACCGATGATATAAAAAAATCCGGTAAATATGATCGTAAAGAGACTCATGATCAGGTATGTCTTTACTTTATTTTGTGAAATTTGGCTGTATATAGACATAATTGTTTAGCTTGTAGCTGGTAGCTTGTAGAATAGTAATTCAGTACTCAGTTATCCAGCAGCCCAGCGATTAAGTAATTATTACTCAAAAACTGTCAGACTAGAGCTGAATTGCTGAGTCGCTGGGATGCTGTAAACTTATCATTTTACCAGCTACTAGCTACAAGCTATTATTTAGAACTTTACCTGTATATTTTCACGTTCTTTTTCGTCTGCCTTGAAAAATTCAAATGCATGGAAACCAAACATACCGGCAATTATATTGCTGGGGAACATCCCAATCTTCCCGTTGTAGTCAAGCACATTGCTATTATAGAATTGGCGTGAATAGGCAACTTTATCTTCTGTATCCTCAAGCTGTCTTTGCAAATCTTGAAAATTGGTATTGGCCTTCAAATCTGGGTATGCTTCGGCGATAGCAAATAAAGATTTCAATGCACCAGTGAGCATATCATTGGCCGCTGCCTTATCGTGCATATTGTCAGCAGACATAAGCGCAGATCGTGCTTGGGTAACATTCTCAAATACTTCTTTTTCATGTTTGGCATAACCTTTTACGGTTTCTACCAAATTTGGTATAAGATCGTATCTACGCTTGAGTTGTACATCGATGCCCGATAGAGCTTCCTGTATGCGCATTTTAAGTACTACCAGTGAGTTGTAGGTAGCAATAAAATAAATAACCACTAATAAAATGAGTCCGCCTCCAATAAGTAATGGTGTCATAATTGTGTGGTAAACTATTAACTCGGCTTCGTAGCCGATTTACCTATGTATAATTTTAACATATTTCAACGGAATATCGGACGTTGAAGATGAGTGTGTTATAATTACTATATACATGGATAACACGGAAACTATACTGGTAGATTACAGATCTCTCATCACCGAGACGCTCCAACAAAATTTTCGATCTGTATTGATTGGAATATTCACTATAAGTCTCCTTTTTTCTTTATTATACTTTCAGTTTTCTAAGGCCGCAAACAATGGACAGGTGGCGCTCAGTATATTTGGCGCAAAAGATATACCGCAGAGTAATGAAATCCAGAATCTTTCTAAAAAAATACAAAATAGCACATTTGCCAAACCTACCTTGGCCACTCAGTCTTCGGATTCTTTATCTATCGTAGCCGATAACCAAGGCCAAATCAGTGCTGTTTCTACTCAGCAGGTCACGGTAAAAACCGCAACCTATACAGTGCAGGAAGGCGATAGTATTTCTTCTATAGCATTGAAGGCATATGGCGATATAAACGCCTGGCCGCGCATTGCGAAAGCCAATAATCTCTCCAACCCTGAGAACATTGAGGTAGGTATGGTGCTTACAATCCCCCGCTAACCTATTCAATGTGAAAAAATTTCTTAAATTTTCTTTGAAGAAATAAATCAATCACGGATATTATTTGTCTTATATTTACACCGGAATAAGTTGTAATGCCAAATAATACTAAACATAATAGTAATAAAACTACTCTAACGCCTCCACTTAATTCCTTATAATTTATTAACTCATACTTTATTAAACCCGAGGGCAACTGGATTATAGCAATAACAGTAGTTAAACCTAATAGTAATAGTCCTATAATTACGCTCACCGCTCTTGCAATCCATTTAGTTGTATTTTCTATTTTATACTTAAGCAACTCATGTTGTTTAGCTAATGAGCCAAGTTTCTCCTGTGTGATATTGTGAGCTGTCTTTTCATTATGATATGCAATTGATTCTTCCTGACGAATATTATTTCGCATTTCAGATAAAATATCCTCAGGAGTTTGATGATTAAAATTGTTAATATCTCCATTTGTTTTTTCACCTAATAAATTCCTTGCAACACGTGATGTGCGCAGTAGTTCGTAATCATTACTTGAAATACTTGGAAC
>CAZPYR010000077.1:0-5824 GCA_964590815.1 uncultured Gammaproteobacteria bacterium
GCATGTACACCGCCATAGGCGATACTCACCGGTGCATGCATCAGCATCTCAACATCGTTGTTTCCATCTCCGATTGCGACTACAGGCGCCGTGACATGCGTATGGATATCTTTTTTTCTCAATATTTTTTTAATGCCTTTCAATGTATCATTTTCAAAATCTGCATCTGAGCTAAGTACATTACATCCAATTTTTTCTGTAAGTAGTTTTATCCACACATTCAAATTACCTGTCACTATATGACAGCGGTCTGTGTGTTCCTGGATAAAGGCAACAATGCGTTCACTGAGTGGTACTTGTGCCACAATATGCTGCACATCGGAGATGGGGATTGCTTTAAGCATGTCAACCCTCATTGTAAAACTATGCTCAAAAGGTATCTCTCCATCCATAGTCCGCCGTGTAAGCAGAGCCATTTCCTCCTCTATGCCAAGTTCTTTGGCAATAATTGGGAGCACTTCATGTTTGGTGACAGTCCCGTCAAGATCAAAGGCAAAGTGATGCTTCATAGTTCTGAGAGAAATTGTACCATGGTTGCCATTTTAAAAGGTTGCAATACTGGTTTTTGTGATTTTATAGGTATGTCTCGTAAATCAAAACTACGAAGTGTAGGTATAAAAATAAGCCGAGGAAAAAGGCTTTGGAGATACTTTTTTTCGTCTCCATAATGTGAACCTTCCATGATGTTTACCGTCGTTTTACCCAAGAAATAGCTTTCGGCAACGATTGAAGAGAGACCATTGGTAAGTATTATATCGTGAGCAAGTATCAGATCAATGGAGTTTTCAGAGCTGGGAAATACATGTATGCCTTTTTCAGTAAAATAGGTCTCAAATGTTTCGCAACCGGGCCACAAGGGAAATTTTATTGAAATTCCTTGCGATAAGATAGGCTCCAAAAGTTCAAATGATTTCTCTACTCCCCAATTGAGATGTAGCACAAAATCTGATAAAAACCAAAGTGCTCCTTGTTTTCTTAAAATTGTTTTTGGCTTTTGTTTATATTTAATCCATCCCATCTCTATGCTCTTTGTATAGTGGGCATAGGTGCTCGTGAAAGGTTCGCATGGCGAACAAAAAGCGGTAAACTGATTCAAGTATTCCTTCTCATAATCAATAAGGGGCTGAGTCAGATCATGAGGTACAAATACAGATGCTTTGGGACGAAGTAATGAAAGTACTTCAAGGGTGCCATAAAAATGGTTTTGTGAATCATAAAAATAGCCGAAGTTTTTTTCATTGAGTAAAAAATGTGCAGAGGTGATAAACACAACCTCTTGTCCTTTTAGTTGTTCTATCTGTTTCTTTGAATCGGCTTGAGCAAGAGGGTCTATTTCTATACAGTGGTAACCTTTTGCCAGCATTTCAGTATATAGTGGATGGAGTACATATTCGGCGCCAAAGCCGTAAAAAAGATATGTTTTATTCATATTATTACCTTTAAAGTCATTGCATGCGATCAGTGATTACGACATAGCAGGCAGTTTATCTGCCACATATAGTTTTGTTTCAAGATTGTCAGTATCTGAAAATGTCGGTTTTTCTCTGAGTTCCACATAATCAAATGTTGCTATTTTTCCCTCAGGTTGTGGCTGTACTTGGTTAAATCCGCTGGCGACTATAAGTGTCTCTAATCGTTTCGTTTCGGTTTCAGTTCCATTAAGTACAAAAAAGCCCTTTTCTGTAATTTTTGTGCCTATTCCAAACAGTCGACGCTTGAGGAGATAGCTGCTAGCTGCCGGATGAGACACAAACAGGATGTCAGTTTTTTCTGGTATAGCCGCGGTACCTGCATGTGCCGGGTAAACATAGATGGTATCTGTTTGGTCCTGTTCACGTCCTAGGTAGGAAATAAATTCAACTGAATATATGTCCGTTGCGCCTCGCTTTTTTAGTTCATCTCGCAAAAAGGTGTTTTGGGTACCTATCAGGCAAACGCTTTTATTTCTAAATGTATCTGTTGGTAGTGATTGAAGCATTTGCACAGTTTCTACATCATTTTGTTTGCGAGGAGACAGTATGTTTACGAGGTCACGAGCGGTATCTTCAGGAGTGAGGGTAAATGCGTCATTGCCAGTTGTTGGCTCAATACCCGCAAGCAAAATACTCAACATATATAACTGGTGTGATAGTATCGCCCTATCTTTTTGTAATTCTTCATTTTGGGCAACAATATGAGTGAGAAGTCTTGTGTGCTCATCAAGATGTAGACTGTTTCGAAGTTTAGCTATGATTTTACGATAGTATGGTTTGAGTAGTGACTTGAGCATAGTAATTATAAATTATTTCTATTGTAACTCATATATCAAACTCTCGATAGTGAAAATATATTTTGCGTTATAATACAACATGATGTTTATACGTAGACCTCTAGTTATAGCTTCCATTTTTTATCTTTTTATAACTGTAGTTTTTAATTATACTCTTGTCTGTAATGCCTTTTGGAGTTGCACTCCAAGTCATCCTTCAGACGGGATAATTACTGAATTTATCTCAGAAACCTCTTTTCAGCATATGGTGCAGGGCAAAAGTCCGTATGCCTTCCATCAGAAACTTTTTTATCCTTTTTATACTTCGTATGCGCTTGCTGATCCCGGTAGCGGGCATCTTCCGTTTTACTCATTGCTTCGTACCTTGCATACCTCATCGCACAATGCGATTCTCATAATAGTGAGCTTTAATTTATTTTTAAATTATCTGATTATGTATCTGTTGCTGCGTAAATTACAGATGACTTTTGAAGTCTCTTTGCTTGGCGGACTTGTTTTTGGAGCAATGCCTTTTATTTCTTATCGTGTCCTCAACCATTATACGTATACTCCCATTTTTGTTTTTCCTTTGCTTTTTTTATTCGTATATTCACTTATTGGCACTTCGAATCGTCATAGTAAAGTTTTGTATGCCATTTGTACAAGTATTGCGGGGGCTTATATTTTGCTTACCAATTTTTATTACTTTATTTCAGTAGGCATTAGCGTGGCGTGTCTTTTGCTATATGGACTATTGATGAATCCTAAAAGAGTATGGCGTATATTTCGTGCAAATACTCTATATATAGTATTAAGCCTGTTGATCTTTGTGTATCTGCTGCGGCCATGGCTTCATGCCGTAGCTATATATAATACGTTATTTACCAATGCCGCAATGCAAGGCTTTGGCGGGGCTTGGGTGCTTTCGGCAGACCTAGTAAATACGTTCCTTCCTTCAGAACACAATCCTCTATACCGCTTTATGTTTGCTACCCTTTCTCATTACAGCGGGTTTTTACTGAAATTGAATACCATGTACCTTTCTGGTTACTCTAAAAATGCGTATGCTGGATTACTGTTGCTTGTGAGTGTGCCAGGCCTTTGGCTATACAGGAAAAAATTACCAAGGCAGGTATCTCAGCCGGCATTTCTCTATCTTGCTGTGGCTATCTCCTTTTTGTTACTTTCATTTGGACCTTTTTTGCAACTATTTAACAGGTGGTTTATTGAGCTTGAAGGTGTGGCTGTTGTGTTTCCTATGCCTTTTTTGCTGCTTCATTATATCCCGGGTATGGATACGTTGCGGGCTCCGGCGCGTTTTGTCCCTTTGTATGTTTTCTTTTTAGTTTTGGCCTCATCTTATCTATGGCAATATATATATCATCAAATCGATGCTAAGCGATTGCGTTATATGGCAGTGTGTGTTGCCTTTGTTATTGTGATAGTAGATCAGATATATCTTATCCCATCTCCTCAATCCGAATATACGAGCGATATTCCGATGAGAATATATGAAAAAATCGCGCAAGATCCGGTATCTGGCGCAGTGCTTGAAATCCCGTTTACCGTGCGCGATGGGTTTTCTTATCGAGGATATGTTAAGGCTGTAACTCCCATGAAAGGCCCTCTTATATATCATCAGGCCGTGCTTGGTGGATATATTGCTCGTGTAGCACCTGAGATTTTTTCTTACTATGATCGTCTACCGTTTATTTCCTATGTGCTCCAGACTATAGATAGTGGCAATAGTCCCGATGGAATCTCTGAAAAAAAAGCAATCAAACCATTTAGGGGAACCTCAGAAATTATTCGTACAGAATTATCTTTCCTTAATATCAAATACATTATTTTAAAAAAAGACCAAGCGTATTCCGCGCCACTTGCCAAACTTATTGTGAGCACTGGCTATAAAAAAATATTTACTCAAGATACATACGATTTATATTTTCAGACACTACCTAAAGAAGAAACTGACTTTTTCAATTTTACGAAAATAGTACCATCTTATATGCTTGGCACAACAGATCAAAACGTTAAAAAGTTAGGCTATCAGTTTAGTTCAAAAGCTACATTTTTTATACATGTTAAGAAGAGTAAAAGTCATCTCGTTTTTAGGAGTACTTCTCATAGTACGCGTGATATGGATATATATGTAAATGGTACTTTTGCTACCTCTATGAGTTTGGAAAAGTCTAAAAAGATATATTCAGTACCCATAGAAAATATAACTTCTGGTGTGTATATGATAAACTTTGTGCTAGCCGATAAGGCAAAAGATGCTGAGGTCACCTTGTATACTATGGGAGTAAAATAATTCACTTGATATTTCTCTATGAATTTTTTTGAAATTATACCAATCATATATTATTCAGCATTCATTGTCGTAGCAATCTATGCGATTGGCTATGGCTTTACTTCGCGGGCCTTACCGCACAAACTTCAAGAGTATACATTTTTTCTAACGCCTTGGTTTACATTGGTCGCCATCACGTTTGTATGTACTATCTTGAGTTTGGCAGGTGTCCCCGTAAAGACAGCTAGCTGGATATTACTTCCACCGCTGCTTGTGCTGACAGGTATAGTCTTTAGCAAGCAAGAATTCAATTTCTTCCCATTGCAGGGTAAAAAATTGTTGTTATTTGTATTTGTAACCGCAAGTATTGCTTTACATTTGATGCCTTTGCTTAGGCGAGATCGCATACTCACCACAATCTCACTCGGAAATAATGATGTCATAGTATATGCCAATACTCCCGATTATCTAGAAAATCATTCGATTTTTGAAGGATATAAATACCTGCCTGCTGATTTAAAGCCAACAGAAAAGGGTATTGCCAACCTCCTTCATGATGGTTTCCGTTGGGGCACACCGATCATGGCTTCATTTTTGCAAGTTATTACCGGGCTCCACGGCTATCAGATTTCATATATGTATTTGGTTGTTCTGTATAGCTTATTGATACCTCTTGCTTATGTATTATTTACATTATTATACAAACAGAGTTGGGCTGGACTTGTAGTTATAGGTTTTTCGTTTTTGTTGAATGCCAATATGTTGTATATGCTCTATCATGCCTTTGCTGGCCAGATTGTCTATTGGGGTTTTTTCTTGTTGCTTTTTATTTATTTTGTTTCTTATCTATCTGACAGCAATAAAATTGCCAAATTGTCATATTTTGAATTCATTATAGGCATCACTATAGCTACACTCTATATGTCCTATCATGAAGGAATCTTATTTATAGTCGGCCCTGCGGTTTTATATAGTGTATTTAGTATTTTGAATAAATCATTTCGTACTTATATCCTCATGTGGTCGCGCATTGGCCTCATAGTACTGCTCACCAGTGCTCCGGCGGTCATAAATGCAACCATTTTTGATTTTTTTCAAGCCTCACTCATCGATGCCCCCATAGGTTGGGAGCGTTTTCGAGCACAAAAGCCTTTTGCGGATTTTTTTGAGATGGCCGGAATGCATAGCCTACATACCTCCCCTCCTTTGCGGTGGATACTGGCGTTTCCGGCAAGTATCGGAACTGCTATCATTTTTGGACTGGGTTATAGGCAAACGCGTAT
>CAZPYR010000078.1:0-4118 GCA_964590815.1 uncultured Gammaproteobacteria bacterium
CCCCATGTAACAACCTCGTTTGCTCCATACGTATATACCCTGTTTTTTCATAGAAATTATGAGTGGTCGTGGTAAACAGTGCTATATCTGCATTCGTATTCTGTATAAAATCGGTAGCGGCCCTGACTAGCTGCAATCCATAACCTTGTTTACGAAACTGCGGATATGTGAATACGCCGCTCAAACCATAGGTATTAAATGATTCATTCGCATGTGTGAGTTGCTGGTGAACAACACACAGATGGCTGATGAGTATGTCTTGAGACGTAAGGAGAAAGAATACAGGATTAAATTCTTTGCGACATATCCAGGTACGAAAAAGATTTTTTTCAGTAAAACCATCGTTCCACACAATACGTAAAAAATCTAAGATTTGCTGATGCAATAATCTCGGTACATCTTCTTCGTGCTTAAAGATTTCTATTGTAGGTGTCATATAATGCGGCCGAGCAACTTCTGTTTGCGTATTTCATTTATTTCTACTTTTACTATCTCTCCACATCGATCCTCAGGCGACTTTATCATAGAAAGTATCTGATTTCCCAGGAGTGCCTGCTGATACTCCCCTTCTCGCCGCTCCAGGATAAGTGCTTCAAACTGGTGCCCGACATGTGTTTGTATAAATTCGAAATACTTCTTTTCTGATAGTTTTCGCAGCCTCTCTGATCGGGCCTTTTTTTGCTCAACTGTGGGCATTTTGAGCCTTTTAGCCATATGAAAAGCCGCTGTATGCTGACGGGTAGAAAATCTGAAAACATGAAATTTGCTGATGGGGGTCTGCTCCATAAACTTGTATGTATCTTCAAAGTCGGCATCCTCCTCCTCCAAGTACCCCACAATCACATCGGTTCCTATAAAAGCAAAAGGATTGAGATCTTTGATCTTATTTAATTTTTCGATAAACTCTTCTCGAGTATAGCCTCGTTTCATGAGATTGAGTATCTTATTGGAGCCTGATTGCAACGGAATATGGAAAAAATGTACAAAGCGGCTAGATTGGGCGTAACGGGCGTAAAAATCTAAAAACTCTTGAGTAAATGTCCATGGGTGTATCGAACCAAAGCTAAAACGAGGTATGTTGGTCTCAGTGAACAATCTGTCAAGAAAATTGACAAAAGTTTCGCCTGAATCACGACCATACGCCTCGGTATTTATAGCTGTCACTATAACTTCCTTAAAATTGCTCTTTTCAAACTCTTTTACTTTATCCAATAGAGTATCGGTAGAAACAGATACAGGCAGACCGCGTAGGTAAGGTACAATACAAAAGCTGCAAAACCGGTGACACCCATCTTGGATTTTGATGATAACACGCCCAGACCGCATAAATTTATCGTTTACCAGAATTTGACTCCCAGCATCGACTGCAGGGCCTTTTTTAGGCAGTTTATAGCGCTTCTCCAGGATTTCAGCTATATATTCTTTACTCTGATTGTCGACCAGCAAGTCTATGCCTTCTATAGTCTCATTCGTTTTTTTCCAATTGGTAGCTGCACAACCTGTCACAACAATCTTTGTGCTGGGAAACTGTCTGTGGATCTGGTAAATATGCTGCTTTGCTTCTCGCTCTGCTTTATGGGTCACTGAACATGTATTTAATATATATACATCTGGTTCACTGGTGGTTCGACTATACCCCTTGAGGACAAGCTCGCGATCCAGTGCTTCTTTTTCCGCCTGGTTTACGCGGCATCCAAAACTGAAGCTATCAAATGTTTTCATGTAAGTATTGTATCAATAAGTGTATGTAGGATGGCGGCAGAAAGCTGCCGCCATCCCTTTTAAATGAGGAGGTGCCTGCCAAAAACGTAGGTATACCCCCCTAGAACGATTGTTTTCCAGAGTATCTTTGCAATCATGGGTTCATAAGGTGTATAGAAACCAAATGACCTCAATACCAAAGATATATAGAAAACACTAAACGTCACGAACAAAACAATCGCCCAACCATACAGTAAAGTATATTGGGCTTGCCTTTCCCCCCATAGTAGACATACACTACCTATGCCGACGGCCATAAATAGCAGTCGGTCAAATTCTACTCCGGTTGGATTTACCACATACTGCTGGTAACACAAGATCACGATTGCGGCAGTCCAAAGTACAGTGAGCTGTACTTGTCCAAGACGTAACTTAGTCATACTTCCCTCCTTATTGCTTGGTTTTGTAGCATTGTGACGCTCTTATATTCTACTAAATATTTTTTGTAATGCAATTTAATAGGGAAAAGTAAGTTTCGTTTTATGTCTGTAGATTACGAAAGTATTTAGATAGATAACGTTATATTTGGATTTATTACGATGCCCTATTATATAGTTTACTTACACTGATTTGGATTATTGTGACAGTGTGAAATTTTTTTACAAGATTGCTTTTATATCTCTGTAGACAGTTGACAAACCTATAATAATATGTTACAATACATCCAGATGCTAAGGTTTTTCTCCCCGTTAGAGAAGAGCTTTAGCATTTTTTTATGGGTAATATTTTTTTATTCCTATGAAATATATCAAACTTATAGCAATAGTGTTGATGACGACTGTGTTTTTTACAAACCCTTCTCGGGTATCTGCTCAGAAGGAGGCCGGTTCTTCGGCTTCCGTTTCTGCCAAAATACATGTAGCTACAGTCAATTACACTGATTTAGCTATAAAACGAAAAGTAATATATGAGATATTGTCTAAAAATAATTCTCCTCTCGTAAATGAGGTAGATGCATTTATAGCAACTTGTACTAAATACGAAATTGACTGTTACTTACTGCCTTCTATAACAGGCCTTGAATCCTCTTTTGGCAAATATACGCATCCTGGATCTTATAATGCCTTTGGTTGGGGTGGTGGTTATATCATGTTTAAATCCTGGGCAGAATGTATAGACGCTGTCGGTCGTGGTGTTCGTGAAAATTATATAGACAAGTGGGGTGCCACCTCTATAGAAACGATGGGCCCTATATATGCAGAAAGTCCTACCTGGGCAGTTCGTGTGCGTTTATTTCATGACAAATTTGCTGACCTTGAAGCAGAAAAACAATTGTATTTTTCCAATCTTACGGTAGAATTGTAACCATGTATACCTATCAAAGGAAAAACCTTCCTAAACAAACCATTGAACTTATTGTTACATCACCATGGGCTGATATAGAAGAACAATATAATACTTCATTTGAAGCACTGAGAAAAGAACTTGCTGTTGAAGGTTTCCGCAAAGGAAAAGCTCCAAAAGAAGTCGCAGAAAAAAATCTCCGTAAAGAAGCAATTTATGATCATCTTTTACGTGCTTATATCCCAAAGGTATATTCGGAAATCGTACAAAAAGAAGATATGAAACCAGTGGTGCCACCTCGTATTGAGCTTGAATCCGCAAAAGAAAATGAAGAATGGAAAGTGAAATTGACGACCGCCGAAAGCCCGAAAGTAAATATTGGTAAATACAAGGATAAAGTCAAAGAAGCTAAAAACAAGGTGAAGTCCTCGGAAATTTGGGTACCTGGCAAAGATAAAGAGCTCACTGAAGCCGATAAGGAAAAGCAGAAAAGTGCTGAGTTTCAAGCTGCTTTACAGGCTGTGATGGATGAAACTACTATAGAAATTTCGGATCTTATCATAGATGAAGATGTAGAACGACGCTTAAGCCGTCTGGTGGATGATGTCCAAAAAGTAGGTTTGACAATGGACGGATATTTGAAGTCAAAAAATTTGACAAGAGAGCAAATTACCGAACAAATCAAGAAGGAAATTGAGGAAAACTACAAAATAGAGTTCGCTTTACAACAAATAGCAGATCAGGAAGATCTAAAAGTAGAACAAGCTGAGATTGACAAAATGTTTGAGGGTATAAAAGATGAAAAGGAAAAAGCAGCAGCTATGCAGAACGCATACTATTATGCCGCATTGTTGCGAAAGCAAAAAACCCTTGATTACCTCGGTAGCCTGTAGTATAATTGAAGCATGAATAGTATGGGAGTAAAGTATAATAGTACCATGCAAAAAACTAAAGGTGATGGCCTGGAAAAAGAAAAGCCTCTCTCTGTTTCTGCTGGTCTTAAATCTGTGATTAAAGACTCCACCCACGGTACCGCCGATGCAATTGCTGATATAAGTCGTGGAATGTTTGAG
>CAZPYR010000078.1:4128-5814 GCA_964590815.1 uncultured Gammaproteobacteria bacterium
CAGGAACAACCAAATCAGGAAAACAACACCATGCTTCGACCTGAAGCAACTCTTTTTAGTTTTCGTGAAAGACAAGAAGAAAAAGAAATAGAAGAACTCAAAGAGCTTATAAAAATGATTGAAAAAGAGGTGAAGGAAATAAAAAGAAAAAGTAACCAGGTACTGCAAAATGTGCAGGATATAGAAAATTCTGTCATCAACACTCATGAAAAAGAACCAACCATGTACATTTTCCGTGTTCTAAATACATTCCTGCAATTATTGCGATCCGTAAATTTGAATTTACCAAGTTCTTCTACTTGGATGGAGGCCTTGCAGTCAAAGAAAGCCAAACGAGGATCACTTTTTGCAGCTCGCTCTAAAAAACAAGGTACCGCCTACTCTCAATCTCAGGAAATCTCCAATGCACGAAGCGTGCAGTAAATTGCGTTACACGACAATCCTACTAGAATTCTTCTCTATTTTTAGAAGTCTTAGTGAGCAAAACAGTAGACGAGTAGGAAGAAATATGAGGATGCTTGTGAGTCCGCCGAGACTCGAACTCGGAACCAATAGCTTAAGAGGCTACTGCTCTACCATTGAGCTACGGACCCAAACTAGACACGTTACCTTACGAACTCGGAACCAACCCCGACTAAAGTCGGGACTGCTCTACCATTGAGCTACGGACCCAATAAAAAAGTGCCTCCAAGAGGAATCGAACCTCTATCAGCGGTTCCGAAGACCGCTACTCTATCCATTAAGCTATGGAGGCAAAGATGCCAATCTAAAATGCACCAATACCAAGAGACTATTATACTATAAATAAAAGAATGATTACATTGTCATTGCAAGACCTTCGCCTTTGAATTATAGTTGTACTATGCACAAGAAGCTTATTCTTTTACTGGCGCTCTTTTTTATACTCTCTGCTCTCAATGTTTTTCTTGTCAAAAAAATCCATGCAGAAACAAAGAGAGAAACACATATCACCATCATACTTCAGGAATTTGAAAATTTGTCTATGGGAGATGAATTTGAAGAAACTGAGGAAATACAACTCGATCCATCGGTAAAAGATAAGCGCGTAGCTATACTAAAAGCCTTCTTCCGCAGACATGATTCCCCTCTCTATGAACATGCAGAGTATGTTGTAAAAGTATCTGACGACAACGGTCTTGATTACCGATTGATACCCGCTATATCTATGCAGGAATCAGGTGCGTGTAAAGTGATACCTATCAATTCCTACAATTGTTGGGGTTGGGGCATATATGGCAACACTGTTACTCGTTTTAGCTCGTATCCAGAGGCTCTGGATACTGTAGCCCGAGGTTTGAAGAAATACTACATCGATAAAGGTCTGCGGACCCCGGAGGAAATCATGAGAAAATATAACCCGAGCTCCAATGGCAGTTGGGCATTTGGAGTCAATACATTTATAGACGTATTAGAGTAAAAAATATTGACTACTTGTCAATTTTTGAGCCTTACACTATCGAGGACAAATATCTCTGATTTCAGCTCATCACAGGGAGCTTTTATGCATTGAACTTTCTTATAAACCATTTTCATGTGGCCCTTTAGCTCGACAGGTTTGTCCAAAAACTCCCGATAAGGAATTGCGCTCATAGGGTCTACTTCTCTATCGGTCTGGATACCCTGGGGATCGGTGCCTGTAAGAATAAAGTAGCCGGGTGCTTTTTC
>CAZPYR010000079.1:0-5804 GCA_964590815.1 uncultured Gammaproteobacteria bacterium
GTCATCATCTTTTTCTTCATCATCATCTTCGGCCTGTTGAATATCGGTGAGCATTACATGAGGATTTGATGGGAAGGAAGGATATTGTCGTACTTTGGCCCCTTTACTTTCTTCTTTGACAAACACAACCATATCAGTCATATCGATTTCTTTGATGTATGTACTATATTCGCTACCTTCTTGAATAAAGTAGATTAGTCGTTTTGAGATATCATCAGGAAGTGTTCCGATATATTCATTTTCAAATGAGCGAACTTCTAGTCGACGTTTTTTTTCTTTGAGCATGACCTCTTCACCAATATTACGACCAGCTAGATCTTCCTTCTGCCCTAAATTTACCAAGTGAATGGTTCTAGTTCTTCCTGGAACTTCTAAAAAGAGATCGGGATCATATTTAGACTTAGTAGTAGTTTTTGCTTTATTTTTTGATTCCAGTATTTCAATTTTTTCCAAATGCTCCATGGCAATGATATTTTTTGGCTGAATACGGAGTGCTCTTTTATAATATTTTTGAGCTTCTTTTAGATCGTTAGATTGAAGGTATGCAAAACCTAGTCGGAGACAGGCATCAATATCTTCGGTATTATCATGGAGTATTTTTTTATTTAATGTTATTGCAGTGCCCCATTCGGCATTGATTGCCGCGTCCACTGCTTGTTGTTCGAGTAGAGTTAAATCTGTCATGTCATCAAAAGTATATGTGAATTATTTTCAAAGTCAATAGCTATAGTTTTTCTCTCAAACCATCTGCGTGCTATACTATGCAAAGGTCTGCACGTCTAGCTACACCACTGGATGTTATAGACGGACCACGTATAATATATAAAGTCTTAAGTACTTTTGCACTGGAATTTAAGTACGATGCTCTGTACGCTCTTATACAGCAATCAGAGCAAATAGATGATATACATGATGTGTATATGAATGTAGTTTAAAAGATATAATAGATATATGGCCGGAAAACTAGAATCATTTCTCATACAATCAGCACTTTATAAACGTTTTTTTCAGTTTATAAACTTTATACCTAAACGTATCCGTATTGTGGCTGCGACAATCGTCATGACATTGTTACTTTTATCTAGTAGCTTTTTCCCATTTGGCGAGACGTGGTATGTGTTTTTAAGTATTCTATTTATCATATCGTACATCACTACATATTTGGCCATTTTTGAAGGAATCAGTGGAGTAGAGTGGTATATGCTATTTGTGACATCGATTATCCTTACCCTTGCTACTTATTTGTTTTATTTTCTTTTACCGGTAAGATGGCTTACTCGGGTACCCTTGGTGCTAATATTTGGTCTGGCGTACTATGCGGCGCTTTTGACATCAAATATTTTTAACGTGGGAGTAGAGAAGAGTCTTCAACTCTATCGTGCTGCTTTCTCTGTAAATTATTTTCTTCAATCTTTTATTGTCTTTCTATTACTTATGGTGATTTATACGTTTAAACAGAATTTTATGATAAACGGAATTGCAAGTGGGGTAGCGGCCGGTATTCTTTCTTTGCAATTGTATTGGAGTGTGACTCCAGATGCTACATTCAATCGTCGACTCCTAGATTATGCTATGATGACTGCGATATTGTTATTCCAGTTTTCCGTTATGATTTCATTTATCCCTTTAAAAACAAATGTAGCTGCACTTATATTTACAGCTGCTTATTACAGCCTGACGGGAATCATCCATCATCATCTCGGAAATAGATTATTTCCAAATATTATTAAAGAATATATCTTCGTATTTATTTTTGTATGCTTCATAGCGCTTCTCACATTACAATGGTGACAATACCTCGGAGATAGAGGATAGAGGAGAGGGGTAATCGATAAGTGTACGTTCGTAGACTATATATCCCATAGTATTATATCCTATAATAATAAATACTATCTGTAACGAAAAAAACACGTACGTACGATATTTGAATCTATCTTGCACGTAAGAAAAAGGCTGTGTTATTTTTTGATATAGTTTATACATGGTTTGATAGCAGAAGGACTTTGAAAGCTCTATTCTTTGTGGATAACTATAGCATTTTTATATAAATTTGAGCTTAAAAACACGTTTTTAGATTGTTGATATGCGCTGTTTTATATGTAAATGTAGGCCGCAGCAGAGTGTGAGAAGGAGTGCTGAGCGCGTCAAAAAGCAGTTTTCAATAATATGACGCAAATAGGGTTTTTAGTGGAAATTAATAGAGTGAATAAAATAAATACAAGAAATAAATTGTTAGGAAAAAAAGAATTATATGATTTATATCCCTTATTATCGATAGATATCGATATGCCAAAAAAAAGCATAAATCCCGCAGGAGAAGCACAGATACACAACGTCGTAAATTGTATCTTTTACGACGTTGTGTGTAAAAAGCGAGAGAGGAGTGTGATTTTTAACAAAAAAATAAAAAAGGAATAAAATCGTTTTTTTTCAGATTTATTTATGTATTTCAAAAATATATTTTCCAGTTGGTATCCTCCGACTGGTACTACTGGGGTTTTTTTGCGGTAATTTTTGAATTTCGGGCTGTTGGGACGCTTTTTGAGCTGAATCTACTCCCCTGCGCCTTGTAGATATGCGGAGGATTACTTAATGCCGCGACGCCATGCCAAGTATGTATCGACACAGTAACTAAAGCAGTACTTCGGGCTAATAATGAAGTCTTGGGTGGGCAAATAGTCTAGCTGAAAACCGCCAAAACCACGCTTAAATAGAGAAAGACCTTCCCAAGATATGGGAGTGCGACCTGGTTTATATATGCCATATAAATTGTAAAATTGACAGCCTCGACGTTTTGCTTCTAAAATAGTTTGCCATTGAACCTGGTGTGGTATCGGATATGTGGAATGAATGGAAGCACCTTGGTGATAGAAGGCACAGGACTTCGTAAAGATGACTAAGGATGCAGCCAAAATATCGGAGGCCCCTTCCTGGGCTGATTTTGGGGGTGTTCTGCCTAGAAAGAAGGTGGCGTTTTGGTTTCTATTGAATGCATTGAACTCATTGCTGATATATTTTTTAGGAAAAGGCGTGAAATGCTCACGAGTAAATGTCTTTTCATATAAATTCCAAAAGTCATCGAGAGCAGATGAACTTTGAGACTGATTTACTATTAATCCTTGTTTGAGACCTTTGCGTATATCATAGCGGGTATTTTTGCGCATGCCTCCTAGTATCTCTTCCTCAGACGAACGGATATCTATAGCCCACATAGTCTCAGCATGCATATAGATAGGAGCGGTACGGAAACCTGCTTCCTTAAAGATGGCAGCGTGTTGTGGTGTATCGGAAAAGGAGGGTGCGATACGTATAAACCAGAAGCCTTCTTGTCGTGCTATATCGGTAAGATATGTAGTAATGAAGGTAAGGTACTGAAGAATAAGTGTTTTTTTTTCCTGGGGAACCTCCATAGCAAGGCGGTCTTTGGAGAGCATAAAGAGCGGACCGTGTGGGATGAAGAGAAAATTGCCACGACGTGATCGGATTTTAATGACAAGAAAAATAGATTCAAGTTTGTCATTATCATATAAGCCTAATCTAAGGATATCGTAGTTAAGGGCTTTTTGAAATTCTCCCCATTCAAATGACTGATGAAAAGAAATAGAACCTGCCTCATTAAAAAAGTTTGTCCAAACAGCCTCATTGGTTATTTCTTGGATTTTTATCATGGTGAGAGTACTTTGATAATTTTTTGAGCTTGCTTTGGTGTGATATTGGTGGGTAAATTTATAATGCATTGGGTCAGTTTCTCGGCTTGAGGACAACTTCCCTTGCTGTATTTCATACGTTTCAGTGATACATCGGGGGGAGCTACTACTTGAGTATACCATCGGCCGGGATAAATATTGTTTTTTTTAAGTTTTTTTACTGTTGTAATAATATCTTCTGTAATATATGGATAACGAATGAGATCACTACTGCCCCAGTTTTTTTGTCCACCTAGGCTTTCAAAGTAACGAACACAATTCCCTTTTCTCTTCTCCGAGACGTCGTTAAATGTATGTAGTTGAGAAAGTAATAATATTGCGGCACTATTGGGATATGCTTTTGATAAATACATATCAAAGGAACCTTCTTTTTCCTTTTTGGTAATCTCTGGTAAGAGTAAATGGATGCTATTTGCAATAATATGGATTATCCGGCCAATATATATGACATGTGTGGCTTTGATAAACACAGTTAGAGCTTTGTAAAGCAGCATTTTTATAATAAATGTATAGGAAGGCTGTGGAAGTAGCTTTTCTATAGAAGTCAAATATTTTGACAAACTGTTATCGGTCGTGACAACTGCACCACCAAAAACGGAGGAAAAATTTTTTGATCTGCCAAAAGATATAAGGAGCGTGCTACGGAATTTTTTTTCAAATAACACTGGATCAAATCCATGGGCTAGGTCTTCTATCACAAATAATTTATGTAGTTTTGCAAACGATAGTATTTTTGACCTTTGTAATGGCGTAATGCCAAATGTATGTTGTAATATAAGGACACGGGTTTCCGGTGTGTATTTTTTTTCCATATCCGCAATATTCATGGAAAAGTCGGAGTCGTTGATATCTACATACACTGGTTTTAATTTATTGGCAATAATGGGCAAAATGACTGCTTCGCAGGTAAAAGCTTGTACAAGCACTTCGGCATTTTTTGGCGCTTTAAGATATTTGAGTGTATAGTAGAGGCCACTTCGACCTGTAAGGTAAAAAAATATATCAGGATTTGAGGGGAAAAATAGTGTCTTTAAACGTCGTTTTACTTTGGCGATGGCAGTCCCCTTTCTCCAAACCCACGGTTGAAACAGTACTCGTATAGCAAGTACTGCATCTCGAAAATGTTCGTTTGGGGCAAATTCAGCAGAAATCATAGAGACATAATGTTTTTTTTAATATCATCCGATATCTTTCCTTCTAGTAATACTACGGTATGTTTATTCATCACACTTATAATTTTGTCATATATCTCCGAGACGTCGTTAAAGATCATTACCTCGTTTCTTGTATCTAGTTCTTTAAATAAAGAATCTGTAGTATATAATTTTGCGTTAATTGTATACAATTTTTCGATAATACGTTGGTAAGAATCTCTCTTCTCTACTCCGAGCTCGATAATACCTTGAGAAATGATATATTTCGTTTTTTGAGAATAGGTGCCTAGTACAGAGAGTGCTGCAATAAATCCTTCGACATTGGAATTTGCTGCATCATTGATAACGGTTGCTTTAGCACGGCCTATATGTACAGATAATTTTCCTTCAATAGGTTTTAGTTCAGAGATTCGATGAACTATATCTCGGGTTTTCATACCACAATCCATAGCCAGTGCTATGGCGGGTAGAAGATTTAAAATAGAATGATCACCTGGTAGCTGTGTTTCGATAATAAAATCGTAGCCGCGATAAAATATATGAGCTTTGGTACTTTGTAGATGTCGAGTGAGGATTTTAGCTTTGATTGCGCTATGATGGAAACCATATGTCGAATAAGGAGTTGATAGTCGTGAGACAATACTATGCAAGTCCGCGACGGACTGGTTTATGTATATTTGTCCTGAATTTTGTATATGCGTAAGCAATGAGGTCTCCTCTTGTATAAGTGCTTCACGACTACCGTATAAATCAAGATGTTGATTGCCTAAGCCAGTAAGGATACCGTAGGTAAAAGGAATATACCATGTTGCTTGTCTTGTCTCTCCTTTGGTATACGACCCTACCTCAGTGACAAAAAATTGCGTTGTATCAGTGAGATTCTTATTTATCGCCAGTGCGATACCAACGCCAGTATTCATGTTTTTATCTGTTTTTGCAACTT
>CAZPYR010000080.1:0-5789 GCA_964590815.1 uncultured Gammaproteobacteria bacterium
GGTTGGTATGCTCATGTCTGCGGATATCCCATTACCTGATAAAGAGTTTGTACATGGTTTTATATCAGTAAAAGGCCAGAAAATGAGCAAAACGCTCGGGAATGTGATTGATCCATTTGAGATGGTCAAAATCTATGGCACTGATGCCGTACGCTACTATTTATTACGTGAAATCCCTTCTCTTTCCGATGGAGATTTTTCTGAAGAACGTATGAAACAACTGTATGATTCGGATTTAGCTAATGAGCTGGGGAATTTACTTTCACGCCTCACAACCATCGCCGCTCAAGATAATCTGATACTCGAAGACACAGATAAACGTATTGACACTAAATTAAGTGAATTATTAATAAACTTTAGATTTCACGAAGTACTCGAGAAAATGTGGGAACAAATTCGTGCTATTAATAAGGATATTAATGTGAAAGAACCTTGGAAACTGGTAGCCGAAGACCGTAGAGAGATGCTTCGGGGCTGGCTAAATACGTTGAACGACATAAGTATCAATCTAGCTCCACTTCTGCCAGAAACAGCAAAAAAAATACAGGTTGCTACAACGGGAAAAATTGAAAAAATACAACCCCTTTTCCCTCGTATCACCTAGGATATTTCATGAGCATAGCTTTCGTTTTCTCAAGATAAAACCGCGCTTTCATATGTGATATATAATGTTTTCATATCTATATTAAAGATGTATAATAACTTGATTGAATCTTATGGAATCATCTATGTCTAAATCGGTAAAGGAAAAAATTCAAAAATCGCATACACTCAAATTTTATATTTTCTCTTCTGTCGGAATACTGGTTTTACTTGGCCTCTTGGGAGGCAGTGCTTTTATGTATTTTTTTATATTTAATAACCTCCCATCACCCTACTCTTTAAAAGACTATAAAGCAACCCCCTTGTCTACTCACATTTATGATCGCCATGGGAAACTATTGTATGAAGTGTACCGAGAAGAAAATAGAACACCCGTGCACGTAGACGAACTCCCAGATTATGTAACACAAGCTACTGTGGCAATCGAGGATAAGGATTTCTATAAACATGGAGGCGTATCTATAGTCTCAGGTATTTTGCGCGCAGCCAAAGATTCATTTCAAACAAACACAGTACAAGGCGGTTCAACCATCACCCAACAACTCGTCAAAGGAGCGCTTCTGACTCCCGAAAGGACAATCCGTCGAAAAGTCCGGGAGATAGTGCTTGCAGTCTGGGTCGAAAGAATTTTTACAAAAAAAGAGATTTTAGAAATGTACCTAAATCAGGTACCCTATGGCGGATCGTCATATGGGGTAGAACAAGCTGCGAGAACTTATTTTGGCAGACATGCCAAAGACCTAAAATTGCATGAAGCGGCGCTTCTTGCCGGATTGCCACAGGCCCCCAGTGCTTACTCCCCTCACTATAACCCGGAGCTTGCCAAAAAACGACGAGACAGCGTATTGAGAAGTATGGAGCAACAAGGATATATCACGTCGCAGCAACATGCTCAGGCTGCCAAGCAACCAATAGTAGTAAACCCTCCTAAAATTGACATACAAGCACCTCATTTTGTATTTGAGGTAAAAAAGCTGCTCGAATCTGAATATGGATTGTCACAGCTTGAAGAAGGCGGACTTACAGTGACTACAACTCTCGATTTGGAGACGCAAAGAGAAGCTGAAAAAGTACTTTCCGAAGAAGTCGATCGAATAAAAAATTTGAATGTCACCAATGGGGCAGTACTGGTGACCCGCCCGCCCACGGGAGAGGTACTTGCCATGGTCGGCTCTGTCGACTATTTTGCAACTGCTTCGGGAGCGTTTAATGTTGCAACTGCCAATACACGCCAACCCGGAAGCTCTATCAAACCTATAAACTACGCGATTGGTATTGATCGAAAGATTGTAACGGCGTCTAGTATGTTCCTGGACGTTGCAACCTGTTTTAATAATGCAGGCCAGCCACAGGGTTACTGTCCCAAAAACTATGATGGTAAATTTCACGGCCCTGTACAGCTTCGTTATGCCCTGGCAAACTCGTACAATATACCAGCTGTGAAAATGTTGGCTTACAACGGCGTAGAGAATTTCATTGCCTCATCATCGGCTTTCTTGATAACATCCTTTAAAAATCCTAAAAATTACGGTCTTTCCCTCACACTCGGTGGTGGTGAAGTACCTATGACTGAGATGGCTCAAGCCTACTCGGCACTTGCCAATCGTGGCATTCCTCGAAAGCTAAACTATGTGTTAAAGGTGGAAGATAGAAATGGAAAAGTGCTATATGAATTTAAAGATCCAAATTATAAGCACGAAATAAAAAAATCACTGTCACTTCCGAATTATTTGGCAATGGATGGCAAACGAGCAATATCTGAAGATGCGGCCTTTATAGTGTCTCATATATTGCAGGATAACGGGGCTCGTACCTCGGCTTTCGGACCCAATTCCGAACTGGTCGTACCAGGCAAATCCGTTTCTGTGAAGACTGGTACCACCGATGATCTTCGAGATAACTGGACTATCGGGTATACACCAAACTTCCTCGTTGCAGTCTGGGTCGGCAACAATGATTTTACGCCAATGAACCAAGGGGTAGCCTCGGGCCTGACCGGAGCGTCTCCTGTATGGAATGGCGTCATATCCTACTTATTGAAAGATCAGCCCAACTTACCACCCGTAAAGCCAGCGGGAGTCATGGGGGCACAAGTATGTAGCGATACGGGCGTTCTTGCTTCAAAACAAGGTGAAGGATTTAACTGCCCGACCCGATTTGAATACCTCATTGAAGGCACCAACTCGAAAGCTTCAATTGCAAAAGAGCAAGTACCCGTAAACAAAGATACGGATCAGTATCTACCAGATCCGGGCAACCCAGCCGTAGAAATGAAGGAGAAAACGGTAATAAAAGATATGTTTAGCCAGTATTGTCTGGAATGTAATCATGATGGTGAAAAGGCTATAATAATAAATCCTCAAAGTAAAGCACAGTAATATGCAAATGACTTGGTTTGAAAAGCTCATTCTCAGAATCTTTTTACCTACTTTTTCCGAATCAAATCTTATTGGACTTCTCTATCCCATTTTAATAGCAGTAGTTCTCAATGGTTCTTTACTTATAAATTTTATTCTTGATGGACTTATTCCCCGCGAGATTAGCTTTGACGAAATTGTTGAAATTGTCAGATTTCTCATCGTATTAGTTATTGCAGCTATATTTGTTTACACCGCTCTACATCTGACTATCAAACATGCATTTTCTGCCGAACAGGTAAAATATAGAGAGAAATCCTTTCTTATTTTCGTCTATTACCTATGTGTTTTCTCACTTACCTTGCTATCGTTTATCTACTATATACCGGTTGCAAGTTTAGATACAAATTTAAATGAAAATCAATATTGGTTCAATGTTTTTTTACACTTTTTTATGTTGGGAAGAGTGTTTATCGGCTGGTTACTTTTGAATGCTTTGGAAAAGAAATATCCGGCCATACACCGAAGTCGTATGGATGATACTCAAATTCTCCGATATGAACTCGTTATTTTACTTTTTATAGAAACTATTTTATTTTTTGTACTTCATAAACAGTATTCAACACTTACGACCATATTTCTTAGTTGGACATACGCAACTCTTTTCTATAAAGCCATTTCAGCCACATTCAAACATCTGTATAATAGTATGACTATCTATAATCATGACTAATGAAAGGAAACATATATGATTGCACTCATTCAGCGGGTTACAAAAAGCTCGGTAACAATTGATTCCCAGGTTTTCTCGTGTATTGGACATGGGTACACAATTTTGCTGGGAATACTTGCAGATGATACCCCGGAAGATATAAAAAAAATAATTCCTAAAATCGTGAATCTTCGTATCATGGATGATGAGAATGGGAAAATGAATCGTTCTATTCTGGACACAAAAGGTGAAATACTCGTCGTATCACAATTTACTCTGTGTGCCGATGTAACCCAAGGACGAAGGCCCTCGTATACCCAGGCGATGAAGCCAGAAGAGGCAAAAAAAATGTATAACCTTTTTATTGAAGAACTTGAAAAATCGGGACTACCAGTAGAAACTGGGGAATTTGGCGCCATGATGGAGGTGCAGATACACAATGATGGCCCCGTGACAATACTCATAGATAGTAAGAAGCTATAGCTTAGAAAACTCTTAACTCTTAACTATGATACAATGCAAGCATGGAAAAGCCACTTGCAGAAACCCTGCGGCCAAAAACCATCGATGAGTTTGTGGGTCAAGAACACTTGCTTGGAAAAGGAAAACCAGTCCGTCAAATGATCGAAAACGGAAAGATATCTTCAATGATTTTATGGGGACCACCCGGCTGCGGCAAAACTACTCTAGCTCGTCTTATAGCGCAATCTATAGATGCTGTCTTTGTACCTTTTTCAGCTGTGACCAATGGTATAAAGGAAGTACGTGAAGTGATTGCAGAAGCAACCCAACGCAAACAATTTTTCAGAACGGATACTATCCTTTTTGTCGATGAAATACATCGCTTTAATAAAAGCCAACAGGACGCTTTTCTGCCGGCCGTCGAAGACGGCTCAGTGACCCTCATTGGGGCAACTACAGAAAACCCTGGATTTGAGGTAAATGCACCGCTCATCTCACGCTCGCATGTATATGTCTTGCAGCAACTCACCGATGAAGATATGCAAAAAATCGTAGAGAATGCGATAAAATACTTTCCCGAACACAAATTTGATAAAAAAGCCCTCGGACATATCATCACTTTCGCCAATGGTGATGCACGCGCGGCCCTAAACGCGGTCGAGCTTGCGGCTTCAATAGCCAAGAAAATAACGCTTTCTGTGGCAGAAGAGGCACTCCAGCAGAAATCATTGTACTACGACAAAAAAGGCGACTTTCACTATGACACAGTTTCGGCTTTTATCAAAAGTATGCGAGGAAACAAACCTGATGCAACTCTACACTATCTCGCACGTATGCTCAAAGCAGGCGAAGACCCCATGTTTATTGCTCGCCGCATGGTGATACTAGCCTCAGAAGACATAGGCAATGCCCAACCAACAGCTCTGGTTGTTGCTACAGCCTGTATGCAGGCCGTACATATGGTAGGGATGCCTGAGGCTCAAATAATACTGGCGCAAACAGCAACATACTTGGCTACTGCAAAAAAATCGACAGCTTCTTATGATGGCATTATGGAAGCGCTCCATGATGTAGAGAATCAAAAATTGGAGCCTATACCTATGCACTTACGCAATGCCTCAAATAAAGTGATGAAACAGCAAGGATATGGAAAAGGTCATGTGCGCTACCCTTGGAAAGAAGAAAAAAAAGGTGTGAAAGTAAATCAGGAATATATGCCTAAAAATTTGACCGGAAAAAAATACTACAAACCGGATGGAAAATAGAATTCTTCATAAATATACACATTAAATATGTATATAGTATAATATCTTGTCGCAATCGCGATATTTCAGGGAGAGCAAAAAAGAAAGGAACATTAACAATGAGTACGAGATATGGGGCTACTTTGGTAGCTGTTTTGGTATGTGTGATGCTATTTACGTTTGCATTCACCGACTCAGCCTATGCCCAAACGCCAGACGCGCCTGATATCATTGGCGGCGGTTTAGCCTCTCCAAAGGAGTATGAGTTTATGGCTCACTTTGGATGTGGAGGGTCACTTATCGCGCCACAATGGGTGCTTACCGCAGCCCACTGTGTCGAAGGATTTACAAACGGATGGAGCACTCGGACAATAAATATCTCCGAGTTGAATACCCTGAGCCCCGATGGAG
>CAZPYR010000081.1:0-2702 GCA_964590815.1 uncultured Gammaproteobacteria bacterium
CTGTGCTCGTTTTCAGAGAGTCTCATTAGACAAGTCCTGTCAGCTCCACACATATGGGACTTTCACCTGTACCAGGTTCCCTACTTCGTAGGATCAATGAGACTAGCTCTGTAAACATCGCTGTGCTCGTTTTCAGAGAGTCTCATTAGACAAGTCCTGTCAGCTCCACACATATCGGACTTGATTACTTTTTTTTCTGTATCAGTTTTTTTACTTCTTTGTCGAAATCAGATACTATTGGTTGACCTTTATTAAATTCCTTATATTCAGCGAGCGCCTTATTGTCTGCTACTTCTTTAGAGATGTGCCCTTTCCCATCAAGTATTTTATATTCATTGAAGCTGAGGAATTTATTGACGCTGCCTATAAACTCCTCCATCGTAAACGTCTGCCGGTTTTCAATGAGATTTTCGATGTAATCAAAGAATCCGGTTACTGTCCGCTCAAGTCTACGAATCTGATCTTCAGGTAAATAATTTTTTGCGACAGTGACATCGGATGACAAAATCCTTCCATCTGGAGCGTTTTTCCATGTCGTAAGTCCCATACTGGGCTGATTTCTGTTTGCGCGTTCATCTATCAATTCTGCCGCTGTATGCCCGGAGATAGCGTAATGAAATTTGTTCTGTACGGTAGCAAAAAAATCTTTAGTAGTCTGAGAGCGGGGATCATAATCTGTACTGCACTCCGCAAAGATATCGGTGATCTGCTGGTACATACGGCGCTCACTGGCGCGGATGGATCGGATTCTCTCAAGAAGTTCGTTAAAATAGTCTTGACCAAAGGTTCTCTCACCTTGCTTTAAGCGTTCGTCATCTAGCACAAACCCCTTGATAATATACTCTTTCAGTACCTGAGTAGCCCAGATTCTAAACTGTGTAGCACGCTTTGAATTTACACGGTATCCTACGGCGATAATGGCATCGAGGTTGTAGAATTTAGTTTTGTATACTTTACCATCACGAGCAGTTGTTTCCAAAATGGAAATAGCTGAATTTTCGTTCAGCTCAACACTTGCGAAGATATTTGCTATGTGTTTGCTTATAGCAGGAACTTCAACATCAAACAATTCGGCCATCATTTTCTGGGTAAGCCATAGGGTTTCATCGTTGATGAACACTTCCAATTTGACTTTGCCAGTGGGGGAGGTGTAGAGGATAAATGGTTGAGTTTGAGTGAGATCGTGGCTCATAGTATGGTATCTCGTTAAATTGTAGAAACATATGTAATTATACAATAAAAATTGTTTACTTCTTTCATAATTTTGACCCAAAACATGTATTCTATAAGGGTCATTGTATTATTATAGGATATATAGTACAATACATATTGGTTATGTAAATGTAGGAAAGCCAATTGCTGGCTTTCTGATCCTTTCTTAGCACGTTAATAACTGATTTACGGATAAAAGATTAGAAAAGTTGGACTGACGTCAGGGAGGGATAAACCGCTTATAAAGGGTTTGTCTACCCATCGTCAGTTCAACGTCGAATTGGCGAATTTAAATTGTCGTTTTTTTTGGACATCGCGCAAAGGAGGAATCTATGCGCAAATTTTACCCGCTTCTCGGCCTTTTGATCGTGGCAGGCATGCTCTTCGGGAGCGCCTGCGTGGCCCGGGCAGATAACATCTTTCTGCCCACAATCCTCACTGGGGGGACCCCCACCCCCGCGGCCATCGTTCCGACAGGGGCAACCTCGACTCCGGCTTCCCCCGTGGAGCCGACAAGCGCGCCGCCGGTGGAGCCTACCGAGGTGGGGCCGGTGACACCTTTACCAACAGTGGTCCCGGTGACGCCATTGCCCACGCCTGTGCCCGACAACCCGACAGCAACCTCGACAGCCACGCAAGTGGCGCCTCCGACCAGTGCACCTACGGCAACCTCAACTCCTGAGCTGATTCCGCCTCATGGGCCTGACTACTTTTTCGGTTTCGAATTCGGAAAGGAAGGCTGGCACACCAGTGAAGCGGGGAATGGCAAACGTGCTGAAGTAAGTGTTGTGACGGCACCGGTTCGTAGCGGATTGGCTGCCCTTGCCATCGACACAGAGTTGCGCGGCAATGATGTTGACGTCTTCCGTCACACGGAGGCTAAAGTTTACTTTGCCTCGAGTGATATGGCCGGTCAGCGCAGCCAAATCTGGATTTACATTCCCGCCTCGGTACTCGAAGGTGATGACAACGAAGGTGAACCTGGCTACTTGGAATTTCTCCACTACGTTGTCAGTGAGGGTCATAGCAATCAGTATGACCCACGCACGAGGGTGGATGCCACCATGGTCAATCAATGGATTATGCTGGATTTGACCGTGGGCGTTGTCGAGCAAAATGGACATATTGATTCCGGCTTTGATCCGGAAAAAATCATTGGCGGAGGCGTCAGATTTGAGGCCTACGGTGATTTTGATTTTAGCGGTATCGTGGCTTATGTCGATGATGTCAAGTTTGGCTATTCCGAGTAATGTCTCTAGAATTTAATCCGTAAATCGTTATCGAGTCTGCCGCTTGTTGCGCATTTTTGCAACTGCGGCAGGCTCACCGTTCATTTTTTTCCTCCATTTTTCTTCATCACAATATATTTTTCTTCACCAATTATTTTAAAAACGTTTCGAATATACATGCATATTTTGAATTGTTTGAATTATATAGACATATTATCGTATCAACTCCCCCAACCCCCTCTTTCACAAAGAGGGGGAAAA
>CAZPYR010000081.1:2802-5725 GCA_964590815.1 uncultured Gammaproteobacteria bacterium
GCTTGAGCAAAGTAGATATATTTCCCTCTCTTAAGATAAAAGAGGGATTAAGGGTGCGAATGGTGAGCTTGCCGAATCCGCGATGGGGTGGCCCCTCCGCCTAAGGTGGACACGGGAATGATAACTAGGATATAATACTTCTATGCTATCTGCTGTAGTCCTTGCTCAAAATGAAGAGAAAAATATCGAACGATGTCTACAATCTCTCAAATTTTGTGATGAAATCCTAGTCATCGACGACAACTCTACCGACAAAACAGTAGATATAGCAAAAAAGCATGGAGCGACAGTATATAAACGCGCTTTAAAAGACGATTTTTCTTCACAACGTACATTTGCGCAGCAAAAAGCCAAACATGAATGGATTTTATATATAGATGCTGATGAAGTAGTTTCGGAAAAATTGCAGAGTGAAATCTCAAGAATTTTAAACCTCCCCCTCCGACAAGTCGGAGCTCCCCTCCTTGCTAAGGAGGGGAATCAAAGAGGTGGTGCTACCGACTCCTCAGCTTTCTACATCCGTCGTCGCGATCATTTCTGGGGAAAACCGGTGATACACGGAGAACTGAGTAGCGCGTATAACACAGGGTTTATCCGACTTGTAAAAAAGGGCGCAGGCGAGTGGCGTGGAGAAGTACATGAGACATTTATGACGACCATGCCCACACGCAGACTCGATGGATTTATAGAACACTATCCACACCAAAGTATCACTTCATTTCTTGAGGAGGTGAATCATTATAGTACGCTCAGAGCAAAAGAGCTATACCATGCAGGCCATCAGCCATCGATGCTAGAGCTTCTGCTATACCCCGGCGGTAATTTTTTATATACTTATTTTTTAAAACAAGGATTCCGTGATGGAGCGGCAGGCTTTGTCTATTCGTTTCTCATGAGTTTTCATTCATTTTTAGTACGTGCAAAACTCTATCAGTACAAAAATATAGATGCATAAGATTTTTACTTTTTATTCAATTGGCTCCATAGCTGTAAATATCTTTCTTACCTTGGCACTTGGCTTTTTTACCTTTGGACAGCTTGCTCGCATATCCTGGCCTGGACAACCTATATACTTTTATTTTTATGAGTTGTTTGTATATCTAGCTCTCGGTACTTTCATCTTGAGATATAAACTGGAGCCTTTTAGGAAGAAGCGGGCAGTGGTACGCCCTATATTGTATTTTTTTCTTGTACTTGTAGTCTCACTCATCATTTCCTATTTTTTTTATACTTTGAACCAAAACGTGGTAGCAACACTCTACTTGATACGACTTATGGCATATTTTGCACTCTTTGTATATTTCAATTCTTATATTTATACCTATATAGAGCTACAACGAGGGTTTCAATATATCGTTTATATAGTAGCCATTGGTGTCATGGCAACCTCTCTGGTGCAGTATTTTCTCTATCAGGATTTTGGTAACATATCCTACCTGGGCTGGGATCCGCATCAGTATAGGCTAGTTGGACTTTTTTTTGACCCGCCGCTTACTGTATCGGTACTAGCTTTATTTCTCATCTATTTTTTTCTTCCTGTTGAAGGTCGTTTTAAATACCTGTACTGGATGTTTTCCCTTGTCTTTTGCATACTGGCTTTTCTCACATACTCCCGAGGAGGATATTTGGCGTTTTTGATCATGGCAATACTATATGCTATACGAAAAGTACCTATAAAACAGATTATTGGGTTTATTTTACTTGTCGTTCTTATAGTTGCACTACTGCCAAAGGGACAGAATGAGAGCATTAATTTGCTTCGTACCACTTCTATTTTTACGCGAGCCCGAGATTATATGGTAGGTATTGAAGTATGGAAAAAAAACCCGATTACCGGGATAGGATTCAATCATATTCGCTATGAAAAAGATGCTTATGCGTCAGATCCTATCACTGAGGAGTTTAATCCGTCACATGCCAGTGCTTCATTTCACTCTAGTTTCCTGATGATTCTGGTGACAGGGGGAGTCATAGGCCTGGGTTTTTATATGTGGGTTTTATATCGTATAGCAGGAGTAAATGAGTTTGCTAAATATAGCCTCATTTTTTTGAGTGTCCTTTCTTTATCAGACAATGTATTGCTACATCCCTTTATACTATTTCTTTTTTTTATCCTTACTCCTTTATTTATGATCAATCCTCATCCCAAAATGAGTTAGCAGGTATTATTCATCGCGCTCGTAGCGTATGGTAATTGTGGCTTCTTTTATATTGCCGGCTTCATCTTCAGCTTTGAAAATAAGTTTGTTTTCACCTTCCTTTAATCTAAGAGATTTTTTAAAATTGCCCTGATAGTCTACGACCACGGGCTGAGCGTTTACAGATACCGATACATTGGGGTCGGTTTTGCCGTCAATCTGTATTTCTTGTTTGGAGACTGTATCACCGTCTTTGGGTGTCGCTATTTCTAAACTGGGAGGTTCATTTTTGTAATATACGGTGAAGTGTTCAGATTCTTTCTTATTTTTACCATTGGCAGATAGTGCTATAACGTATATTTTATTTTCTCCCGATTTGAGTTTGCCAATTTGTTCTTCAAAAGATTCTTTAGCATCTTTTTCTTCCACTTTGGTATTGTTTATATAAAATTGCATTTTATCGTATTCAGATATTTCTCCTGAAATGATGATTTCAGCAGAATTGGTAGCATTGGGAGGCTCATATATGCGTAGAGTGCCAAAAAAGTCTTCATCCGATTGGGAGCTTTCCCCAGCATCATCGCCAGAGATGGCACTATTTATGAAAAGTGTTGTGTTGATGATTGATTTGAGGCCAATTTGGAACACCAGAATGCCGATAAGGATTATTCCCACGAGAAAAAAAATGAGTTTCTTGACCAAATCTTTGTTTTGATGGCGACTGAGATGTGACATGAGCCGATAGTCGGGATCGAACCGACGACCTCTGCTTTACGAAAGCATTG
>CAZPYR010000082.1:0-972 GCA_964590815.1 uncultured Gammaproteobacteria bacterium
ATAATTTGTACTAAACTAGTTGTAGGGAATCATTTTTCAGTTATTAAAGATTCGCTTTTTTGAAAATAAAGAGAATTTTTCTCAAATAAAAAAACACATTTGAGGCTTTATGAAAAACCAATCGATTAAAAAAATATATAGACATGCGTGCCTTGGAGGCACATTTGACAATCTCCATGTGGGACACAAGTCACTCATAACTGAAGCATTTCATAAAGCAGATTTCGTATCGATCGGCATCTCAACACAGAGCCTCAAAACGGACAAACAATTTAACCATTCTATCCAAGATTTTGATACTCGCAAAGCCAAAATTCTGCAATTTATTGAGCAACACAATTGGCAAGGTCGGGCATCCGTTTTTCCCATACATGATATATATGGACCAACCATAACCGATCAAACTATTGATATGCTCATAGTCACGCAAGAGACACTCGCCAATGCGCAGAAAATAAATGCTATTCGCAACAAATATGGTTTGCCAACCTGCAAACTTATTGTCGTCCCGTATGTAAAAGATCGCCATAAGCATATTATTAGTTCTACCCGTATTCGTGCAGGTGAAACTGATAGTGAAGGCAATCGTTATATAGACATTTTTTCTGGAAAGAATAAATATTTATTACCCAATTCCTTACGAGAATCGCTGCGAGAACCATTGGGTGTCATCATAGCAGGTCACGACAATGAAATTGAAAATACAGGTAAAAAGGCAGCTTCCTTTATAGCAGCGCTTGCCCCACCTCTCCTCATTTCTGTTGGAGATATTGCAACTGAATCACTACAAAATGCTGGCTGCACACCACATATCTCAGTCATTGATTTTAAAACCCGTCGGACACACCTCATCGAGCCACATGAAATACCAAAAAATGGATACGTCGTAAATCCGGCAGGTAGCTTATGCCAATCGGCAATAAAAAAACTATATAAAGTAATAAAAAAAGGACTAATAGATACTGCGCCTGC
>CAZPYR010000082.1:982-5656 GCA_964590815.1 uncultured Gammaproteobacteria bacterium
AAAAGGTGAAGAAGATCTGCTCACTCTCCCGGCTATTTTGTTTGCTCCAATTGGCGCGGTGGTAGTATATGGACAATATGAAGTTGGACTGGTAGTGGTGGAGATTGATTTGACGGTAAAGAAAAAAGTGGTGGAGATTCTCAAAAAATTTGTGTAAAGAAAAAGCGGCTACTTTTAGTAGCCGCGACTATTACAAAATTATCACCAGGACTAGTTTATAAACGACAAATATAAGCGCAAAAATAGATGTCACTATAAATGTAGTGCCCAGTGCGTTGGGCGGTGATTTTGTAAAATTGCTAAACCGCAATAAACAATATAGCATCACCGGCACAATCAAGACTACTGGAATTAATTCAACATTAATGAGAAGCAGCTCATTTATGTTGATATGTCGGCCCAGTAGTTTTCCAATCAAAAAACAAACAACGAAAATAATCCCGACAACACTTGCAATCACTCCATTGCCGAAACTATTGTCGATAGTTACACCGTCTACACTATTCCAACGGGAAAAATAGTGTGACAATAGGAAAAAAGCCGACAAAAATACTATAGTTATTTCCAATACTTTCCCAACCAATACGAGACTCATTGTCTTGTTCTCCTTCAGACATTGTTTCAGTCTACAGATACATCAACAAGGGATTGCTCATAATTTTGCTAGTGTAATATTGTAGTATAGAGCTCTACATAAATCAATATCGAAATATGTTTTATACAATTAATAAAACAAATGGAATAAAAAATGGGTATAGAAATATATAGAAGAATATTATTATAATGAAATTGCATGCCAAAATTTAGATGGAATAGCGTTACATTTCGGAGAAACACTTCAATACTTGCTATTATCGCTTTACTTGGCTTAGTGATACTGACCTCGGCGCTGTATTATGGAGATTTTTTTCAGAACAATCGGCTCACCTACAACTCAAAAGCAGCAACTATAGTATCTGGGCAATGTAACGTAAATCCCACCGATAAATGTAGCGGTGGGTTATTTAGCCGCGAAGTATGCCAATTTATAAAAGACGGTACAGGCAAAACCGCTTGGACTCCTTTTACCCTTTCCGGCAGTCCCAATATCCGCCCCGACGCCTATGGCAATTCGGGAGGTGAAGACAGTATCATCAAACTTGATTCAACCAACGGGCAACCCTTCACGGGTGGCGTTTACTATACATTCAATACGGTACCCGGTAAAACATATTGTGCCAGCTGGCGCTGGGGTCCCAATACCCATGATCCTGCCAAACCAGACCCTTTTGGAAAAACAATCGGACTTGATCCAACAGGCAATACAAACCCACAGAGCAACACAATCATGTGGGGCAATACCGAATGGCGCACCGCCCGTCATCTTGACTATGATTTAAAAGTAGATCCAAATGACGTAAATGTAGATAATAAAATTGTAGCAACCGGCAATAAAATGACAATATTTTTGAAAGCCGACTACAATGCCAAAGAGTCAAGTCATCTGCAAATAGACATGGTAAATGTGTATGATGAAGGCACAACCGCAGTCCCACCCACTCCAACTCCCACCTACAATCCCATAGGTCAGGTAAATTGTCCCACGACCTCTACCAACACCTATGCTGCGGGGACAATCAGATCGGCAGAAGCCGCAGGAGATAGAGCTCCAGCCGATTTTCATCCCGATAAAAACTGGTCTCTACGGGGATATGAAATGCTACCCGACCAAAATATAGTTCGGAATCTCGTAAATAATAATGATCCCAGTCCAGATCTCTTAGCTCCTCAACTCACGACCATGACCGATAATCGAACACCGGCAATTTTTCACGGATACAGAGTATTTGACTGGACATGGGCCAACGCACCAAGTTGGGGAACGAGAGGTGCTCCACTGGTAAACTGGGAGATCACTGCAGCCGGATTTTATGGTAACCCAGGTGATAAACTCTATGTACCTCGCTCAGGTCGAGAAGTGGCTCCCGGGTATGAAGCATATGTGAACTATGCAGGAGTAAACCCTGTTTCAGGGCTAGGGACGCTTACTATGATTTATCTTTCCGAAGATAATGTTAAGGGTGGATATGCAATTCAGTATGATAATTTTTGTATAGATCCTGAGCTACTAAAGCTATACCAACAACTTTCCCCTCCCAACGCTACTAATAGGACACAGCTTCCCCGCCTCAAAAAAGGAGATCAGGTCGGTACATTTAAAACGCATGAAGTGGTAGTAGGTATAAAAGATACAGGTCAATATATGGATCCCCGCTCAATTGCCTGGTGGCAAGGAGTCACCACGTTACCCGCAGTTCCTTCCCCTCCGCCCCAATGTGCTATACCATCAAATACAGCGGGTTTACAAGGAGTAAGAAACGGCAATAATATCAATCTCGCCTGGAACCCAAATTCAACCGCCACCAAGTACACCTTGTGGGTAGATGTAAAAAATAAAATCGATGGTACACCCGACCCATGGAATGGTACCTGTACATCGGCCGCTGGCGACTTTTGTGTAGATTTAAATGGCACAAATAATACCACCTATACCTTTGCAGCCAATCCAAACCAGGCGTATGAATGGTCTCTCATAGCTTTTAATTCTTGTGGTCAACTAACTCCGGTACAAACTGGTGGATATATCGCGGCGGTAGTAAACCCGCCAACCGCAACACCTACTTCTTCATTGCCTCCAGGCTGTTTTCCGATAGACGCACCAGCTGGTCGAGACCTTGTATGGTCTTGTATTGTAGGCCTTGCAAGTACAGCTGAGCTTACCTGGCAACCTATTGCAAATGCGACTTCATATATTGTACAAGTTGATAATCTCAGCGATCCCTGGGACGGTAGTTGTACGTCTCCCGCAGGAGATGTATGCGCCGATATAGCAGATACCAAATATTCTTTTGATTTAAAACCTGGGCATACGTACGCATGGAGTGTACAGCCAAGAAGCGACTGCACTTTGGGAGCAAAAACAGCCGGCGCCACATTCCGATGTTCGGCACCCACGCCCATTAATTCGCCGACTCTTATCCCCACTGGCAACGCGCCTACGGCAGTCCCGACATCAATGAATCCTCCAACCAATACGCCAACTCCTACACTCACTCCCACCGCCACGCCAACACCTGCACTGCGCTTCGCAGATTGTAACGCGTGTGGATATTGTTCAACCCAAACAAAACAACCTGGAAATTATAAAGAATGTATGAAATGTCTCTATCCCAATATGACAGAACAAGAGACTTTGGCAGTAGATCCCATCAAAAATCAGCCCGTACCTCCGGCCACTGGTAAATATTATTCTCAACTAGGCTGTATCGATGTAGGAGCTGGAGGCTTCAAAGATCCAAGCGCCGCAGGTAGTGTAGTAAATATAATATTAAATAGACTTCTCTTCCCCATTACAGGCGTTCTCGCCTTATTGGCGCTCATCTATGGAGCATTCCTCCTTATTACCGGACAAGATAACCCGGAGCAGATAGCTCGAGGTAAAAGTTGGATTTATGGTGGTATCATAGGGGTCATCTTTACCTTTAGTGCTATCCTTATCATTCGCCTTATCGCCAGCGATGTACTCAAAATTCCCGGGTTTGATTTTTGATAAAAACCCTGACTTTACCCATTAAAAAAGGCATCCCGAAAGATGCCTCTTTTAAAGTCGAACACAAAATATTATTGCATATCTTGCATATCGTCTTCCATTGGTTGTCCATAATCAGACTGTTGACCATAGTCTTGTCTGTCACCATAATTCTGATTACGATTGTCGCGATTACCAAATCGGCGACCTCCACCGCCTCCACCACTGTGGCGACGATCTCCACCACCAAATCCTCCACGGCCACCGCCTCCTCCGCCGAAGCGTGGACGACGTTCACCTGGGGGGCGAGCTTCATTTACGATCATTTTACGACCACTAAAGTCCTGCTCATGAAACATTTCTACTGCTTTTTGAGCATCTTCTTCAGTTGCCATTTCAACGAAACCAAATCCCTTGGATCGACCGCTATCTGCAAAGCGAATTACTTGTGCTGATACGACTGTTCCAGCTTGTGAAAATTGGTCTCGAAGCTGATCATCGGTTACTTCATAAAGAAGATTACCTACGTATAATTTTTTATTCATCATCGATCACCCCCTCTCGAGAGAGAATCTCGTAACTGAGATTTACTGTATAAAGAAGACAAAACGAAGCCTGATTGGAATACTTCCTGAAAAGAAAAATAAAATGCTTTCACAAAAAAACTGTCAGTCTTTGCCCTTAAGCTAAAAACATGAAAAAATAACAATATAATTGTAACAGGAATTACCCAAATTGCAAATGGTAATGTTTATGAAAAACTTGTATATTTACAATAAATCAAATATATTGAATATATGAATCATCGTTGGCAAAGGGGTGAAATTACGACGTTTATTGTTTTGGGAGTACTCACTCTCATTGGTGTAGCGACCTTTCTCAACACTTCTCTCAATCAAAAAAGCAAGCCTATCGGCACACATGCACAAACTCCTAGCTGCCCATATAATTCCAACCAAACCGTTCCTCTAGGCTCTACAGAACAGAACCAAGCAAACATGGAGAATCGCTGGCCAATTAGTAGCAACAGACACGAGTATGATTTTTATTCATATTTTGTACCAGCAACGATCCCCGAAGCTCAGCGTGATGGCAAGCCAGTACTT
>CAZPYR010000083.1:0-5579 GCA_964590815.1 uncultured Gammaproteobacteria bacterium
TATTATCAATTATCCCTCATCAGTCTCATATCTACGTAACTCATACAGCATATTGACTTCAATCACTTAAATGTATATAATTATGCCAACTCGCCCGACGTGCATGCATGTCGGGGTTTTTTTTAAATCCTTCCAAGTATAGCTTCCCAGATTATAGGAGTAAAAATTACCTTTTTTGCTTTTTTGAGTACAGAGTGTTTACGAAGTAATTTTTCTTCACCAAATATAATGGTTGAAAAATGATGTATAAATCGAAAGGGAATTCTGTTTTGCAGTGCCAATATAGTTATTGGCTTCTTCTTCGCCTTTACAATAGTAAGCGCATGCATAAAGTCAGCATCTCCAGAAAAAAGATATAAATCATCAAACATATCCCGGTGTAACATATCAACTATATCTACAGCGAGCTTAACATCTACTTCCTTCTCTTTTCCACTCGTGCTTGATCTGTATCCTTTAAAAAATATGGCATTATCAATATGACGTATAGATTTATAAAATAAACCCTCATTTTTTAACTGGCTCTTTTGTTTTTTTGTTGGCCTGCTAGGGATAGGAGAATATGAACCGTAGATAAAAATTTTAGAAAAATTTACATTTATATTTTTTTCAATATATTGTATTAAGAGGTTTACTTTTAAATAGTAGTCTGGACCAAATAATTCATATTGTCCGCCATATAAATTACTTCCATCTATAAACAAAAAAGCATTCATTATGTAATTGTATCACAATGTCTTTTTATTTAGATGCAGTATGTCTAATCAGTATAAATTTATCAACTGAATACTTCAAATAATATAGCAGCTATAGCGCTAGGCTACCTGGCGTCTATGCTGCACGTAATACCATGCCATAGCAGCACCCAATGTGGCGACAATACCCGTGGTCATACCGAATTCGGGCACACTAGCTGCGCCAAATACAAAATCTGTAGGAGCATCAAAATCTTCGTTCACGGGGGTATTCATGTACAACGTCTGCCCGTTGTAGCTAGCCTCCGCAGACACCAGATATTCTTGTCGACACACAAGCTTCAGAAACTTCACTTCATAGTACCCAGACTCATTGGTGACCCAGTATTTGGTCTGGCCATTACAACTTACCTTCACCGTGATACCCTCAAGAGGCCCACTAGTTGCGTCACGTACTATACCGCTTACCTTGGTACCGATAGTATCTGCATGAGCTGCTGGGACAATATTTATATATAAAAAAGAGGTTAAAACAAAAGCCATTATAAATTTTTTCATATACAAATATTAGAGAAGTGAAATGTAAGAAAGCAAGGTCACAGATATAGTTTGGTGTATGAAGTATGTATAAAAGAGTTGGGTGAGCCGCGGTGTTTTCACACCGCGGCTCATACGCAACAGATCAGATAAAGTTAGCTAGTAGAAATCGGAAAAACTATTGAGCCGCCTCTGGCTCCGGCATCGGAGTCCAGGTAAAAGGATAAGTGAGTGTACCCGGCAATAGGGTATCAATCTCAAACAACGCAAACGGCAACATATCAGGGAACTTCGGTGTAGTACACACATACGAAATCGTATGATCAATTAGCGGTAGTGCCCAGTAGGCCCCACCACCAATCGGTGCAGGTCGTTGATTCTGGTACGTGATGTCATCAAAGCTCGGCACAAGTTTGCCATTTTCAAGAACATCACGCAAATTACGCCACATCTGAAGTTCCGACCATTCGGGAGGTACTCCCGGCCGATGGTGCAGCACGATATGCTCCACGACATGAAAAGTCAAGTCAGAAGGCTTCAACGTGCCGGGCAATTCGCCAGCCACTGTGAAAACACAACGATTTGTGGGATCGTCACCCCGAGGATCCAGGTCAATAGGCGGCAAATCATCGCCAAAATCATCCTTATCCTCATCCATAAAGTCGGTGATATCATCTACCAACTTTGTTTTTTGTGCCTCCAACACCGGGCTGGGTGCAAGCTGCAACCGTGTAGCGAGCGTCGTGACCATTTCCAAGTAGCGCGAATATGTTACATTTTGCACAAGCAATGTCGCACCAGTGATCGCATCTGCCTGCGCTACCAAAACCCAGCCATAGATAAAAGCTGAGTCGCAATATGCGAGGCAGGTATAGGCGATCACTTTCTTCATGTTTTCCTCCGAAGTGGGGAAGTTGCTGAGATTGTAAATCTTTACAATTTCAGTCCCCGCATGCGTCATAGGAACATGGGTCATGAGATGCTCGCCGAAACGGCCCGTGATTGTGGTGGGATGATTGAGATATTTTTCAGCCTTGTGCTGAAGATACCCGGTCATCCCGTCAATCAGCTCTCCAAGGGCCACACCCAAAATCACCCATTCGCCGGTGACTTTACCCACGCCATAATTCGAGAATGTGCCAGTGGGCCCTTTGTTGCTGGTCGCCACCACTTCCGAAACCAGTGCCGGTTTCACATCTGCAATCGCAGCGCCCGTAGGCAACACAAAAGCATACAAGAAATCGTTCCAGGAATCGGCGCGATCTTTACCTTGGAAATCTAGGAGTTCTTCGTTGAAGAACGCCTGAGTTTGACGACTGGCCCAACATGCAAGGCGCGTGTTGCCACGAAATTCCACAGAGATATTGGCTGGTGGTATGAGCTGTTGGTTTGCTACCTGTTCCACCGTTTCATTGGCTCCCATCACTCGGCCGATCATGCCATTGGAGCAGGTAGCCCCAAAACTGATCACAGGCATATAGCCTTCAGCCGTATCACAGGCAGTCACAGAAACGGCATCGAATTCATACGTACCTTCCAGTGCAAACGATTCCGCTGCGCTGGAGAGTGTGAGAACCCAGGCGTCATTACCACCGGCGACCATACTGCCGGAAAATGTTTGCCAGCCTGCCCCGCCCGCAACTTGCACAATGTCTACGCCAGCTTGAACAGTAGAGGAATTGATCGTCTCTACCTTTGCAAGTGGCTCGCCAAGGAGCGAAGTATTCCGCACGGAAAATCGGTAAAAGAGTTTCCGACCGGGCGCCTTTAAGCGCGGCGTGATCTGCAACTGAGCATTGCCAGGAGCGATTTGGCGATAAAACTTTTTACCGCTCAATGCCCCGGCAGCTTCCACGACTTCGATATTCTTTGAACCCGAAGGCACTGCCTCCTCGTTGAGGGTAAATACATCGAAGCAGTTGTCTGCTTGCAATGCACGATCCACCCCACTTTGAGGCAATCCCTGTTGAGCATCCAGGAGCGTCTGTAGCTCTTTCTGGAGATGAGCAACCGGATCCTGTGGATATTCTTGCGCGTAAGTAGCCTGAGGGCTAACAATCAACCCTAAGGTGAAACACACGAGCAAGAGGATAGAGATACATTTATACATGCGTTGCATTGTACAAGACCTTTCTTTGTGTAGATTTTGCCTTTTTTATCTGATCTGTCAACGTACTTGCCAAAAAAGCCGTGAAAGACTTTTTCGCGAAATAAGTATATATTAGATATGTATTTTTTTCCACTCAAAAAGAATATAAATATATCAAAATATATCAATATTGGTATATCTGCAAGTAATTATGCCCAATTTCTGCGCATTTTGAAGAACAAGTACCCAGATCCGCCCGCAGCCATAAGCCCCGTGATCATACCCAGCTCAGGTACAGCAGCTGCGCCGAAATTGAAATCCATAGTAGCGGTATTGGTATTGGAGACCTGCACGGTTTGCCCCAAGGTCTCGCCATCGTGGGTCACGGCGGCAGATACCATAGCAAACTTCGGACAGGCACTTTTATTGAAATCTACAGTATACAAACCCGAAGCGCTGGTAGTCGCGTTGAGGGTAGTACCATTACAAGTCACTGCAACACTCACACCTTGTACCCAGTTGCCAACCTCAAGATCGTACACATTGCCGCGCACCCGAGTCTTACCGTCTGGACTTTTGAAGTTGGTGGCTTCTACAGAATAGGGGAGGATAAATACGCTAAATAGAATTAGGAAAACAATAAGATGTCTCATAGTTATTTATATTTTACACGAAAAGTTTTCTTTTTAAACCCCAGTATGCAAGGCCAGATCCGACTGCGGTCACCATGCCCGTGACCATACCAAACTCAGGGACAGAAATATTTATAATTGCAATGTCCAAATCCAGGCCCGGGCCATAGTTATATCGCTGTACCGTGCCATCTGCACTGCCTGTGCCCTCTGAAGCTGTGGCGGTTGCTGTCGCAGTATCGCCTTGGGCGCACTCAGCTCGCGAATACATCACTAAGTAGTCTCCACTGCTATTGGTTGTCGTACTACGAGTCACGCCATCACAGGTCACGCTCACACTTGCACCAGATACAGCCGTGCCAGCACCATCTTTTACAGTACCTTTAATAATCGTATCTATACTTTGTGCTCTTGTCTGCGAAGCCGCAAAAAACAAGAAAAACCCAGCCAAAACAAGTACTGAAAAGAAGCGCTTCATATATTTTTTTACAAAATTTATAATATTCCGATGTAATTTTCATTATAGAATGAAATATAAGAAGGTTTAATCAAAGAGGTGTAAGGAATGTGTCAGGAATAAAATTTAATGTAGTATCCTAATCAGAAGCAAACTTAGTGGGTGGATAAAAATCCAAAGCAAAAGTACAGCTATAGGAAAGGCGTACAGCCAAAAACGTGAGTATGCAGGGTATTTTTTTGCTTCCTCTGAATTATATTTCTCTTCCACCATCTCTTTAAATCCGAGAGCTATAAATTTTTGTGTCTTGGTGTATTCTATATATAGAAGAACGGACATGTGAATCAACTGCATTATCATAAAAATATATAATCTAGGATCATAAAAGTCTTTTATTGCTTCTTTATACAGATTCCTAAGTAAGCCTATTTCATAATTTTTAAATATATATGTGTTAATTAATAAAATTATGGGAAGTATTAGCAATATGTTATATATAGATATGAATCGAAGAAATGAATCAACTAATTTCCTTATATGTAGTTTTTTTTTACCTAGATCCCTATCATTTTGCTTCATGTATTGTTTTTCTATTGTTTTAAAGGAATACAGAAAATCACTCGCAAAGACATTGTTTATTAATAACTGAAACATAATTAAACCTATGATAAAGAGGATTACTGTCGGAGCGGAGTTTAAAAATAGAAGGCCCTGTCTACTTGTAGGCAGTACAACTAAATTTAAAATATATATAACAAATATCTGTACAAATAAAGAGGAGAGTATCTCCACAAGCCAGTCAGATTGTATTTTTTGCATTAATAAATCCCAAATTGAAAACTGTTTTATGTTTGCTGCCATATTTAATGTAAAATTTGAATTAACAAGAGGCTCAACGGGTGGATGAATATCCAAAGCAAAAGTACAGCTATAGGGAAGGCATACAGCCAAAAACGTGAGTATGCAGGGTATTTTTTTGCTTCCTCCGAATTATATCTCTCTTCCACCATCTCTTTAAATCCCAGAGCTATAAATTTTTGTGTCTTGGTGTATACCCAGTACAAAAGTATGAGTACATGAAGTAGTTGCAGTGCCATAAAAATATAGAGATGTGGATCAGCAAAGCTACTTAATGATCCGCTATATAGATTACTAAATATATATTCTGT
>CAZPYR010000084.1:0-207 GCA_964590815.1 uncultured Gammaproteobacteria bacterium
TTCGAGACTTCATTGTCGATTGAAGAGCCATATTTATAGAAATGAAAATAATATGAAAGGAGATTATTTTGAAGAGTATGGTCTAGAATATCTTCTTGATCCCTTTCTGCAATTATCAAATGAAGTATAAAGAAAGAAAAGCTGGTGTCACTCATAGAGTGCTATCTATGCCGCATATTATTGCGCCAGCTTGGAATCTGAGTCTTG
>CAZPYR010000084.1:266-5309 GCA_964590815.1 uncultured Gammaproteobacteria bacterium
CAATCTTATGTTTCACATAAGAAGTATTCTGTGCAACCGACTTAAATCTTTATTTCAAAAACAGTTACTTCAGTAAATCGCTAAGGAAATATTCCTCAGTCCAACAGCGATAAGCCTTAGGCGTATCATACTGCAGGTAATCTGGGCCAATGCAGCGAATGACAACACTTTGATTTTTAGAGTCAAAAATGACTTCTTCAACCGGTGTGTCAAATGCGCTAAAGACCCCTGGCAGTTCATAGCCAATCATTTCATACTCTGAGATGAAGGCTATTTTTTCAGTCGTATAGAGTACTAGGATGAAATAATCACGGTAATACTCATCTCCACGATTACAAGAAACATCAACTTGGAACTCATGAACTTGCATATGTTCATTTAGTTCCCATCCTCTCCGGTGAGAGAGAGATTTTCGATAACCAGTTCTTTCCACTTCCATGGAATCTTTGATCGACTAAATAATGTTGGTATTCATTGTCGCTCTCCTTTTTTGAGCCTGAAAATGTACCTTCCTATAATCCATAGGAATTGGCTATATTATAACCTATAGCATATTTTCCGTCAAGTCAGTCGGATCTACTCATACTACATATAAAATGGCCCTATAAACAATTATGAGAGTATTGCGCACATAAGCGATAGTCCTATAGCATTGACATCCTGCATGAAATTTTGTATAATTTACTGTTTTTATCTTCTCTCAGATAGCCTGAGATGAAAGGCAAATACGAACGTTGATAATCCGTTTTCTAGTTCTCCTCGTTCACTGTTGGTTTTCTTCATGAAAGGAAAGATCATGAGCCGCTTATCTTTTTTTACACTAGTTTTACTTCTGTCTGGTTGCGGTTTCCCGCTAATCGATACGGCACCGCTGCAACTTGTTGATTTCCGAGAGAAAACGCAGGAAAGTCACTATCCCCACTATGTCACGGACGATGGGATTGAAATTTTTCTGTGGGCAGACCAAGAGACATGGTACTCGGGCTGGTATGTGGTTGTACAAACGGCCCAAGATAAAGAAAGGATCGCAGATTTTTGCGATTACCCGACAGTAGAACAGGAAAAGAATTCCCCTCTTTGGTCTCTGCACTGGATCGACGGTCCGAAAGGCTCGGCGGCCAACCTTTATAACGGCTGCAGGGCGATCGAAGACAACTACTATGGTACATTAAGCATCCACGATTTTGTGGATGAGGGGACAGAAACCCCCGTATATGTGTACGATGGTATGTTTGTTTTTCTCTATGGTAATGGCAACTGGTACGCCGCAGTCCAAGAACCGACAGAACCCAAATTGCTTCGTCAGAAAGAGCGACGTTTGGAAACATTCTGTGGTTACACCAGCCTCCGATGGGATGGTGAAGAAGGTGGCGAGTCAGCCATACTTGAGTATGGTTGTATGCCATTCCGACTAGCGGAGTGCATGCACTCCAATGTTTTGAGTGATAATCACTCGTGGTACTGCGAGTACGGTGCCTACCTTCCCTACTGGGTTACCAACATGCCCATGAGAGGGTATGTGTCCTTATGGTGGAACCACTATGAATTTGTAGTGTATTCCATCGCAACCAGTGAGGCACAGCGTGTCCAAGGCCAGCGATGGCTTGAGGATGCGTTGGAGTGCCCACTCAATTGGCACGATTCGTTCGAAATCGGACCTCATAGTCGCAGGGCAGCCATTTCCCCAGCCTGTCTTGCAGGCAAAAACTAGAAAACGGATCGAGTGGTGACGGCCAGCATGGCCGCAGGACGCTTGCCGTCACCCTCTTTCCTTTTCCCAAAGAATTAGGTTTATAAATTTTGACTACAGAGTAAATTTTCTATCGGCTTTTTATAATATTCCATTTTATCTTTTCTGTAATTAAGTTTTAACCGTTTAAAAGTTACAATTGACTGGCGAATTATTTCGTCTTTATTAAAAACTGGTTGTGGTCCCAATAGTTTGCCTCCATTTTCAGCTACATCGATAAAATTTATGATATATTTTAGCACCCTATTAAATGATATGCCTTGATCACGACAATCATTGTGAGCTATATAATTTGCTAAATCACTTAATATGGCATTTTCCTTTGTCACAGGTCTAAGCCATAAAATCAACAAACCTATATCACTTCGATTAAAATTGCCACTATTTATCAAATCTATAAGTTCCTGGATTCGGTTAGTCCTAAAATTCTGTGTTTTATTAAAGTCCATAGACATAATTTTCCTGTGAATAGTATTAATGAGTACATTCCTCTACCCTTATACTTTTCTTCAATATCTGTTTTTTTGTACACCTCTCTGTAAAGCTAAATGTCCCAACTTCAAGCAACCTCTTTTTTTATATATAATTAATCTGTAAATATTTGTACCTACCAATGTTAATCCGCTCGCTAAATAAATAACTCCAAACAGTAATCCTTTACTATCAGCTAGGTTTGATTTTATTGGTGTATATACTACATTTTTTGCGATCAGTGTGGCGTACCAGTTGAGAGTCTTGCGAAAAACATTAGTTTTAATACACGAACCTATTCAAGTACGGCAAATAACTTCTACTTGTTCCTCTATAGTCGGATATTTAAAATCATTTTCATTACCGTTTACACACAATAATTCTTTTAGTTGTTCATATCCTCCAATAGCTAATTTCTGCAAAGTTATAGCATCCTTATCATATCCGGCACTCACTAACAGGTGCACTCCCAATAGCTCCATATAAGCTTCCTTTAACCAATGATCTGTGCATTGTGTACTGATATCTGATATTTTGGTTCCTGCTCTAGCCTGTTGAGTTCCACGATGACAAACAAGTTCATGAGTTAGTAATTCAATATCACCTCTGTATCTATCTAAAGTAAATACAGATGCCAATATTGCGGGCCTTGTTGAGGGAAGACGAATGTATAGCCAATCCCCCGTTGCGTCACAGCCACCAGCAACCGTCCCAAAAGGAGTCGGTATTACTGGGATTGGAGGAAGGGCCATTCCAAGACTTTTCAATTTTATAGCCATGGATGTTGATATTTTATTGAGTGCTTGTGTCAGGGAAGCGGCTGTTTCTTGAATTTGTGCACCTTGACTCTGGTAATAATCGCCTACAATTTGATCAATTTGTACGTCGCTTATATGCGGAAAGTCTGGAGGAAAGCAACAATTTTGCAGTACCTGCGGCGGTAATCGATTGAAATCGTCTCCATCTCGCCACCCTTTTAATAAAGCCCGCCAGTAAGACTGTAATCTAGATGGATCATCAATAATTTCCGGCCCGTTACGTACTAAATCAACTTTTTCAGTTTCGAGCATATGTAATATTATAACAAAGGTGACCCTAAATACTCCAATTTCGAACACCTTCTTTACGAATATGCTGTAATTATAGAAAATATTTCTTTAAATTGATTTACCTGAGTAACTCAGGTCAGAAAACTTAATTCATTTAAATGATAATCCTCCTACAATTGTTATACTATCTTCATGAGCATTGATTCTATGCAGGAGTATGGATTTTCACCAGAACTTCCAAAAAAAACGCTGATTGATCACCTGGCATTACCAGCTGATTTACAAAAAAGAAAAGAAGAATTACTCATTCATGCACATCTTGGCGATAAGTTAGCCATACGTACCGCTTTTCAAAAAAATATCCGACTAGGGGATGGTATGAAGAACGATTTAGTTTCTAAAGAAGATCGTGGAGCTGGGGGCGATAGGTTTAAAAAACCTACCAAACCCCCAGCACCTGCACCTGAGTTAACGATCGTATTCGATGGTCACTTTCGTGACCTGTACAGAACCTGAGCCGACGGTCTGCGTGTAGTTGCCGAACTCATGTAAAGTCACATGAATTCTATCTCCCGGATTAAGGCCATTCAGCCCCTCCCAAGAACTAGCAATGAACCGCATTCCAAGGCTCTCAATCTCAGCCACGTTATCATGCACTTCAATGGGTTCTCCCCAAAGCGGTGCTGTTGGATATTGGGCTGGGTCTTCCGGTTTCACGTTAAACGAAACATACACGTAATCGACCGATTTAGCAACAAAGATCTGTGTTTCCGTCGTATCAACGTGTACTTCATAGTGCCTAACAGGCACGCATGCAGTCATTAACACAACGACTAACATGATGATAGTTCTTCTCGTTTTCATTGTACTTCACCTTTCTCTTTTTGATCTGTGCAAACCCAACGTGCGTTTAAAAATAGTCCGCCGCTGTCGCAAAAATCACGACGCAGTAGACTAACTTCATACGCAATTATACTCTTATTCTAGGAAAATAGCAATACTATGGGACTATTATGTATAAATATTTCCATCAAACAGATGGTATAGTTTTAGACACACTTTTTCCATATATACCGGACGTACCAGAAAGGTATCTCATTTGCTGATTTTACCTTAAATATTGCAACTTCGAGTACCTGATAGATCAATTTCTATGTATCTATCTCGAATTATTTCAATAATTGAAAGGATACGGTTGAATCGGAAGTGGAAAGGTTGAACTATGGCTTTATAGACGGAGATGATTCATTATTATAAAATCGTGAGAAGTTCTGAATTTCAATTCCTATAAGTTCTTTTTCCTTATTAAATTCCATGATAAAACCAGGAGCAATTTCTTCATAAGAATCCTCTACTCCATCTTTATATACTATCCACATTGTGTCACTTGCCTTATCATAATTTTTTTCCATATCTCTATTTTACTTTAATATAACGACCTTTTACTATTCTGTTCTGTATTTCTTTCGGATCTTCGGGATGAAAAGTACGTATTATTTTATTACGTCTAGTATCCTCATGATAGAATACAGAGATTTGCCTAAGTTGAGATCCATATTCTGATGAAGAAATAGCAACAAAACTTTTTGTTTTCGTATCGTAAAATAAGTAATCTGGATTATCTACTATTTCTACTACAATTGCTTTGTTAAACTTTCGGTCTCGAATGCGGGCAAGAGCATGTTTTGTCAATAAAGTACTCATCCTAATGTAATTCTATTAAAGAGTCACATTATTATAACAAATTTGTTATACAAGTACGTATGTTTGGTG
>CAZPYR010000085.1:0-3026 GCA_964590815.1 uncultured Gammaproteobacteria bacterium
TTCTATTTTTCAAAGATTTTATATATTGTTCTCTTCTATATGTCCAATATAGTAACTAGTATCCGCGTCACTTTGTAGTATATACAAACTGAACATATTAACTTACGAATCGGGAACTCTTTACCATTGTCCGCCAAAGGCAGCTCTGGGCCAACGGTCCAGGAGTCTATGGCTGAAGCTAATATCAAAGACTTATTTTAACATACAGTGGAGTCTGTGTAAAATAGATTAGTCATTATAGCCAGCTGCGCCAAGTTCTATGATCATTTCTGATGTTCGTAGAATGGGAGTTACTGATGGATGTGTGACTTCACCAGTTACGTTTCCTACATAAAAGTGTAGGCGATAGTTAGTCGCGATAGAGGGCACAGTGGTAAGAGGTAGATTATTTTTTATTTCCTCTGTTGAAATGAGTCCTATAAAAAATTTATCCTTCTGTATGTTTTTTGCCGCATGTGCAATTTCAAATTGTAAACGATTTGCTTCAGTGTTATTTAACCCGATTGTTGTCGCAAGGCTTGTACTAAATGCCTGTATATTGGTTTTGGATATATTCCAGCCTTTTATTGGCCGAACAAAATGAGTGGCTTCATATTCGTAGTATAAATAAGGTCTAAGATAGCCGTTTATATCTAATCCAGGCTCCGTAATTTTTACTTGCCATTTATTATTTGATTGTATAGGGTCAGCATATACAATGTTTTTATTTATTGAGATATCATAAGTATTACCTAGTTTTCCATAAATAAAAAGTGTAGGAGATATTGCGGTAAAGCGTGTGCATCCTGAGGGGGAATATTCTTTATACATCCAGGTTGAGTCCGCTCTATCTCGAATAATTGTTGAATCATTGTTTGCAGCCTGATCAAAATTACTAAATATTTTTTCAATATTTGCCTGAAATTCATTAAAATCTGATGTAGAACTGAGATAATACCAAGCGTAATTACCTCCGGTATTGGGTACCAGAGCATAGCCTATTGAAATGCCTTGCCATGTATATGTCGCAATCATACTAGGACAAGCAGTGGGAGCTGGAGGTGTATATACAGAAACTGGTGTGGGGCTATCTGAATAAAAAGGTATTGTTGTAGCAGTTGGTGGCGTATACGATTGTGAAATAGGTATAAGTGGCGTGGCGGTTGGGAGTTCTGTAGGATAAATAAAAGGCGTACTTGTTGGAGCTATTGGGGTGGGTGTGTAAGTGGGGAAGAAGAGGGTTCCTTGCTTTTGGCCAGGGTCATCGTAATAACCATACTCCACAGCTTTTGTACTGGGTATAGAGATGAAAAGCAAAAAAGTAACTAAAATCAATAGAATTAAAATTCGTACTTTCATAATTACATTATTTCACAATTTTTTCATTTTGTGTAAAGAATATTAATTGATTCATCGTTTGTTTAAAAAACCACGGGCCTTTTGGGCCCGTGGTAAAAATTCTACAGACAAATAAGAATTTAGTTACTATAGCCGGCTGCACCGATTTCAAGTACCATGGTGCCTGCGCGATCTACTGGTAAAAGTGTTGGAGCTTGGACAGAACTATGAGCTGCTCCTACATAAAAGTGATATCGTGCAACTGCTTCTGGCATAGGTGAAACATTGAGCGGAAGCTTTGTATCTACCTCTGCACGATTAATCATACCGACAAATATACGATCACTTGAGACTTCAGCAAGAGCATGATTCAGTTCGAAGTTTAAGCGTACAGCTTCGACCGCATTCATTTCCATCTTAGCTGCGATTTCTCGAGCGAGTGAATCAAGTTGTGATCGTGTGACTACCCAACCTTGTGCAGGTCGAGCAAAATCTACTTTTTCGTATTCATAGTAGACATAATCACGGGACTTACCATTGACATCAAGACCTCCGTTTTTTACGGTGACATTCCATGCATCTTGTTCCTTTGCAGGTTCTGCATAGGTTGTCTTACCGCCGACTGAAATATTCATTTCAGTACCTTCTGGTCCATAAGCAAATACAGATGGTGAAGATCCTGTGAAACGGACTGGACAATCAGGGGTTGCTGCGATTTCCTTTAACATTTTCTCCATCTTTTCACGGAAATCAGCATCCTGAGTATCTGGTACGGTATCTTTTATCTGCTGGAGTAAAGCCTTTACATCATTGACGATCTGTTCAGGAGTTTTACCCATGCGGTTTAGATAATACCATTCAAATTTATCTCCATCTGGTCTTTTTGCAAAACCTACACGAAGACCATTGAATTCATGGACACTTCCAGCAACCATATCTGACTCAGCAGGATTACAAGAATGATTGTAATCAAGTCCGCCTTCGATAGGAGCAGTGGTTGGGAATGTAAGTGTGTCCTGCTGTTGACCGCCAATACCTGTATTGTTGGTTTGAGCTTGGACAGAACCTACTACCAGTCCGGCAATTCGAGAAAGAATGCCAGGGACTGTCACCTTAATACGAGCTTGTGGCATTTGTCCTGCTGGTACTGTGCCTACGAAATTTAGACGATAGCCTGAATCACTTTGCATATATCCACGTACAACGTAATATGGTTCAAGCTGTGTCTGTGCGACTGTTGGTGCCTGTTCAATATAGGCAAGACCGACATCTGTGACTGTTGCTGACTGTGCCATCACCTGATTGTTTGGATATACTTTTGAGAAATCAGCGGCACCATCGCCTGCAGGGGAAGTAAAGATTTTCGCTTTACTGGATTGCAGTGCAGTCATAACATCTTCCTTTGCGATACCTGCAACAGTCATTTTCTCAGGAAGCAAAATACGCGCATTGGATTTTATAGATAATACTTTATTGGTTGCAGTATCTATACCTACGATGACTGTGTTGAAATCATCACTTCTCTTCATACCATCACTATTGTCGGAGGTACTTACAATGTCTGCATCTGCAGGAGCATCGGCAGTAGCTTTACCTACGGCAAGCTGTGAAAGCTTGAGACTTTCTGGAAGATTGATGACGCCGACAGAGCTAAGTACTGGCATCTTCACATCTGCCCATGAACGATGAAGTTCTACATATTTGACACC
>CAZPYR010000085.1:3126-5293 GCA_964590815.1 uncultured Gammaproteobacteria bacterium
GTACTGGCATCTTCACATCTGCCCATGAACGATGAAGTTCTACATATTTGACACCTGGCATACTTGTTTTCATGTATGTTCCGGTGACTTTTATAGTGTCATCATACATACCTATACTGCGAAGAAGCGCATATACTGATTCATTCTGAGAAGCGCCTGCTGGCAGTGCAATACCACTATCAGAACTGAAAGCATAATCACCAGCAGTTTTATTGAAAACTAAAATAGCATCGCCGGTCTTTGAATAGGCGATCACACTGGTGTCTGATTCCTGCATACCGGCATTGGCACCGAGTTTTGCAGCAATACCTTGAACTTCTGCACTACTATAGTTTTGCTTCATCTTATATACATCCATAGAAGCAGGGGCTGCTGGTGGTGTCACCATAGCTTCCCATTTTGAGACTGAGACCTGTGGCGCAGGGGCTGCAGTTTGATTCCCCTGTGAGTTTGTTCCTGCCTGATTTTGGTTGGCAGGGGCCATATCGGTATTTGCTACCTCAGGCTTCTTCTCATATCGGCTAAGGAAATAGTACGTGACTCCGATAAGAGCGACAAGTACCACAGCAAGTGAAACGGTCAGGATCTTTACCATCTTATCCCGGGAATCTGTCTCATCATTTCCGGTATTTCGAAGGTTGTTTGAGTATTTATCCATAATACCTTGACTTAAATACTTTACGTATTTAACTTGTAATAGTAATACTAACTTATTAGGCTCCAAAACAAACTAACATGCCTGAATAGTATTACATTTATAATAATTCTATTTCTCAATCAGTGTCAAGTGCTTTTTATTGATCCAGAGCGTAAAACATAACCGAAAAGCATTGCTGGTAATAGATAAAGTATAGACCTTGTTAAAATTAAAAAATGGTATAAAATCAGTATTATGAAATCTCAAATCTATACTTTAGAAAATGGACTCACCGTACTTCTTGTAGATACAGAGTCTTTTCCGACTGTTACAACAATGATTCTCGTTGGCGCAGGCTCAAGATATGAAAATGCGCAAAATAATGGAATAGCTCATTTTTTTGAACACATGGCGTTCAAAGGATCGAAGAAATACCCTAGCTCGTTTGATATTTCTTCAACAATTGAGGGTATCGGCGGCGTGTTTAATGCCTTTACTGCTAAAGATCATACTGGGTACTGGGTGAAAGCACCAGGATCTCATTTTGAGACCGTGATAGATGTATTGTCGGATATGATCTTGCATTCAATCCTTGTTCCAGAGGAAATTGAGAGAGAAAAAGGAGTAATCATAGAGGAGATCAATATGTATGAAGATATGCCTTCGCGCAAAGTATCTGATATTTTTGATGAGGTAATATTTGAGGGTAATCCACTTGCAGCAGATATTGCAGGTACGCGAGAAACTGTTTCAAGTTTCACCAAAAAGACATTTACCGATTATATAAATACATACTATCATCCACGCAATGCGGTGGTGGTGATAGCTGGAGGTCTGAGCCATACGGCACTTGGAGCAAATAATTTTGATTATTACAAAAACATCGTTGAGAAGCGCTTTTCCGGTTGGAAGGCGAAGAAAAAGAAATCATTTGAACATTTTAAAGAACGGCAGGAAAGCAAAAACATCAAAGTAGTAAATAAAAAGACCGAACAAGCCCATTTTTGCATCGGCTATCGAGCATTTCCATTTTCCGATGAAAGACGACATGCACTCACGGTACTTGGTACTATCTTGGGAGGTGGTATGTCTTCAAGACTGTTTATGGAAGTGAGGGAGAGACGCGGCTTGTGTTACTATGTTTCTACTGGTCGTGAGCTATATGCAGACACCGGGTATCTAGTCACACAGGCTGGTGTGACAAACAATAAAGAAAAAGTAAATGAATCTCTCAAAGTCATCATAGATCAGCACGAACAGCTTAAAAAGATTGCTGTTGAGCCTCAGGAGATCGTACGAGCCAAAGAATTACTGAAAGGCAGATTGCTTTTGTCACTAGAGGATTCATATAAAGTAGCTTCGCTGCAAGGAACGAGATACTTGTTTGAAGAGCGTCTTATATCCCCTGAGCAAATAATCGCCAATATTGAGGCGGTGACAGCAGAAGATATTGCTCAGGTGGCACGAGATATCTTTACTGATGATAGACTAAACTTTTCACTGATTGGACCGTTTGAAGAAGGAGATATC
>CAZPYR010000086.1:0-5217 GCA_964590815.1 uncultured Gammaproteobacteria bacterium
TAATAATTATATGTCATATACAACACATCTCAAACTAAAAGGTCTGACCTGCAACGCATGTAAACAGGTATCAGAACGAAGAATTAAACGGATAGCGGGCGTACAAGCGGTAACAGTCGATATTACAACAGGTGCTACTGAAATTATTGCTGAAAGAGCGCTATCACCATTAGAAGTTCAATCGGTACTGAAAGGTACTGATTACATTGTTTCCCAATAAATATATGAAACACATCAACTTTACCGTCAAAGGATTGCGGATCGTGTGAGTCACTCATTCAGGATGAATTATCCCAGTTAAATGGGGTAAATGATATAAAAGTGGATTTTAAAACAGGCAAAGGATCTTTTACATCAAGCAATGGCATTTCAAAAAATGAAATTATCAAAGCGATAGCTAATGTCGGCTATACAGCGAGCATTGAAGAGGAGATAAAACCAAACGGTCTAGTTTCCTCACAAGAGCAAATTCAGCACATTCAGGCAGCAGTACAAGAAGGTTTGCCTGTGAGAATCATTCTTGAGCTGAATGTCACTCGGAATAATACGCATTCAGATATGAGACCAATTGTGAGTCAGGTTTCAGAAAGTACCAATACAAAAAAATCGAATGCTGCACAACGACTTTCACTAGCGCTCTATGGAATGCATTGTTCTTCATGTGCCGCAATCATCGAACGATCTATAAAAAAAGTACCGGGTGTAACAGAAGCCCATGTGAATTTTGCCGCAGAGAAAGCTGCAGTAGTATATGACAACAATACAGCATCAGAGGCTCAGCTCGTCGAAGCAGTTAAAAAAGCTGGCTACAAAGCTTCGGTAGTTGATCAAGCTGATTCGAGTTTTGAGACACGCAAGAGAGCGGAGGAAATCCGGTCACAGTTTAAAAAATTTATCTGGAGCTTTATCTTAAGTCTTCCGATGTTATATTTTATGCTGTTTGATTTCTTTACCGTAATTCCGTGGAGAATAGAACTTTTGCCATACACGGCAATCATTTCATTTATTCTCACAACTCCAATCCAATTTATTATTGGAAGAGGTTTTTATAAGGGCATGTGGTCGGCACTTCGGATGAAGACATTCAATATGGACAGCCTTATTGCAATCGGAACATCTGTTGCTTACTTTTATAGTGTCATCAATTTTATAAACTACTATAGAGCGACCGGTGCTCTTGTAGGAGCATTAGGTGAAAAAATACCTGAAATGTATTTTGAAACTGCCGCTTTCCTTATCACCTTCGTAATATTAGGTAAGTGGCTTGAAGCAAAAGCAAAGGGCCAGACTTCTGAAGCCATTAAAAAACTCATGGGATTGCAGGCCAAAACTGCACGAGTTGTGAGAAATGGCTCGATGCTGGATATTCCGGTTGACCAAGTTGTAAAAGGAGATATAGTTATGGTTCGACCGGGTGAAAAAGTGCCCGTTGATGGAATTATCGTAAAAGGGTCATCGGCGCTTGATGAATCTATGATTACCGGCGAAAGTTTACCTGTAGAGAAACATGTCAATGATGGTGTAATTGGAGGCACTATTAACAAGACTGGAAGTTTTGAATTCACAGCAACTCGTGTCGGATCAGAAACGACATTATCCCAAATAATCAAACTGGTAGAGGATGCTCAGGGTTCAAAAGCTCCCATACAAGCATTTGCAGATCGTATCTCGGCATGGTTTGTACCGGCTGTAATCATACTTGCCCTGCTAACATTTGGAGTTTGGTATTTCGTATTGGGATCAACATTGTCATTTGCTCTGATGGCCTTTACCGCAGTGATCGTTATTGCCTGTCCATGTGCGCTAGGGCTCGCCACACCGACTGCTATTATGGTTGGAACGGGAAAAGGTGCGGAACATGGGATATTGGTTAAAGGAGGCGAACCGCTTGAAGCAGCAAATAAAATAAAAGCAATTGTCTTTGATAAAACGGGAACAATTACTAAAGGAAAGCCTGCACTTACCGATATAGAATCATTCAGAGAACTAGACGAAGATGATTTATTGAGCATTGCAGCTTCACTTGAAAAACAGTCCGAACACCCATTAGCTGAAGCTATCTATAAAGCAGCAGAAGATGAAAAAATATTTATGGAGGAAGTAACAAACTTCAAAGCAATTCCAGGCCATGGCGTGCAGGGAGACATACAAGGGACAACATATTACTTTGGTAATCGAAAGCTCATGACCGATATTGTTGAGTTGCCCGTCGAACGAATCCATAGAAAGATGTCGCGTCTTGAAGAACAAGGGAAAACGGTGATGATACTTGCATCAAAAGAAGCAATCTTGGGCGTGATTGGTGTTGCCGATACCGTTAAGGAAACTTCAAAAGAGGCAATCGAAAAACTGCACAAGATGGGAATCACGACCTATATGATTACCGGTGATAATGAACGCACAGCTCGTGCGATTGCACAGCAGGTCGGTATCACCAACATATTTGCAGAAGTTTTACCGGAAGATAAAGCGAAACATGTCAAAGCCCTTCAGGATCAGGGAAAGAAAGTTGCAATGGTGGGAGATGGCATCAACGATGCGCCAGCTCTTGCACAAGCAGATCTTGGGATTGCGATGGGATCTGGTACTGATGTTGCAATGGAAACAGGGGGCATTGTCATTATCAAGAATGATCTCAGAGATGTAGTCAATGCAATTACTCTTTCTAAAGAAACAATGAGCAAAATCAAACAGAATATGTTCTTTGCGCTCTTTTACAATATCATCGGTATACCTGTTGCCGCCCGTATTTTTGCTTTTGCCGGTCTGGTACTCAAACCGGAACTTGCCGGGCTCGCAATGGCTTTGAGTTCAATTTCAGTTGTCGCCAACTCATTGCTGCTCAGAGGTTATAAACCTGGCCGTCGCAATTATGCATCACTGATAGCGCCGTTTGTTATGGCCATTATTTTTACGGCGATCTTTATTGAATTTGCGCGTTTCAGCTCAAGTATGGGAGCCGAGAAGAAAATGGAACAAATTGCGATCACCCCAACTATCCAGCAATACATAGATGACGGCAAGGTTCAGGCATTCAAATCTTCAACAGGTGAGAATAAATTCTTTTATACTCTCAGTTCTGATCTTCCTGAGGATGTAAAAAAGAATATACCCGATGATGGCTTTAACGCGGTGTATATCGGAGGGGATAAGTATTTGCCAGTCTATATTGGAGCCGCGGAAGCTGAGCTTATGATGAAAGAAAAATTATTTACTAAAGAAGGGGATACTATTAAGGGCTTGTTCGGTAACAACGTAATAATCTCTAAAGTATTGCCAAAAATAAATAATGATTTAGATGCCTTTCATTATATGGCTGAAGGCACTCAATTAAGCGAGTAATAATTTCACCAATTAATAAAAATACGCCTCTTTTAGAGGCGTATTTTTGTATCTTCATGATTTCTTAATGTTATGTACTATACAATCCTAATAGAGGTACATTATATATTTTCACCTTCATTGTCCTATTATTAATAGTATGGATCACCAATCAGAAAGAAATCAACCAATGGACCATAGCATGCACAACGACATGCAACATATGAATCATGCAGATCATGAAAAGGCAATGACCGATCCATCAATGGCAAAAATGATGGAAAAAGATATGCGTGATCGCTTCTTTTGGTCACTATTATTTACTGTTCCCGTTATTTTATATTCTCCCATACTCACCGGGCTTCTGAAAATTGAACTACCTTCACCGATACCCACAAACTGGCTCTTGTTTTTACTTACCACTCCAATAGTTTTTAAATTTGGATCGATATTCCCAGTCGGAGCATGGCAGGCTTTGAAGAAAAAAACACTAAACATGATGGTTCTTATTGCGGTTGGAGTCCTTGCAGCATATATATTTAGTGTATTCATCACTTTTTTTGTAGGAGGAGAAACATTCTACGATGCGGCAGCCATGCTTGTCACATTTGTTCTCTTTGGTCACTGGATGGAAATGAAATCACGCCGAGGCACTTCTGAAGCATTACGAGCCTTGTTTGATCTTGTTCCACCACTTGCAAGGGTATTTCGTGATGGGAAGGAATTAATGATTCCAACAGCTGAAGTAATGATTAATGATGTGGTTATTATAAAACCAGGCGACAAAATTCCTGTTGATGGTGAAGTGATAGAAGGCGAGACGTCAATTGATGAATCACTTGTTACCGGTGAATCAATTCCTGTTAGAAAGTCTCTTGGTGATAAAGTTATTGGGGGTTCAATAAATCAAACTGGATCTATCAGATTTAAAGCTACAAAAGTCGGAAGTGATACGGCTCTTGCTCAAATCGTAAAATTAGTTGAGACTGCTCAAAACTCAAAAGCACCCGGACAACGTCTGGCTGATAAAGCTGCACAGTATCTAGTAATTCTTGCTGTTGGATCGGGTTTAATAACATTTTTGTATTGGTATTTTATCTCAGGAGAAGGGTTATTTATGGCTCTTATGTTTGCGGTATCAGCAGTCGTTATTGCATGTCCTGATGCATTAGGACTTGCTACTCCAACTGCTGTTGCTGTCGGGACAGGACTTGGCGCTAAACATAATATTCTTATTAAAGATGCTGCAACTCTTGAGCAAACTTCAAGAATCCAAGCGGTCGTGATGGATAAAACAGGTACTCTCACGGAAGGAAAACCTAAGGTCACTGATGTTATCGCAGCTTACGGCTTCACAAATGACGAAATTCTACGTCTTGATGCAGCTGCCGAAGTGAAGTCTGGTCATCCATTAAGTAAGGCAATCATTGAAGAAGTTGCAAGAAGAAAACTTACAATTCCGGAAAAAATAGAGAAATTCAATTCAATTTCTGGGCATGGTGTGGAGGCAGTTGTTGAAGGAAAACATATATTAGTCGGAAATATGAAACTACTCAGAGATAGAAATATAGATATCGCATCAATACAGAATGATCTCGATAATCTCCTCAATCAGGGAAAAACACTCATGCTGATTGCGGTCGACAACAAAATAGCCGGTATTGTTGCAGCGGCCGATCCAATAAAACCTACGGCTAAAAAAGCGATCGAGCGGATGAAAGAATTAGGATTAGAAGTCGCTATGATTACTGGCGATAACAAAAAAACAGCTGAGGCGATTGCGAAAGAGTTGGGAATTGACAGAGTATTTGCCGAAGTACTTCCTGAAGAAAAAGCAATGTATGTCAAGAAACTCCAGAAGGAAGGAAAATTTGTAGCAATGGTTGGTGATGGAGT
>CAZPYR010000087.1:0-5170 GCA_964590815.1 uncultured Gammaproteobacteria bacterium
ATGCCTGAGTCTTCTCGACTCACTCACCTGTGTCGGTTTGCGGTACGGACAGAATACACACTCCTGTATAAATTTTTCCCGGAGACTTACATCGGCAAGCTCTTCTAGCAAGCTAGAATTGTATTCGCACCTTCCTCTATCTTGCGACAGAACTCGGTACTTGAACCCCCATATAGAAGGCCTTGCTTAGCACATCTCGTCATTCATACAGTAATAACGCACATATCCTGGTAGCAGAATATTAACTGCTTGTACATCCCCCCTGGCCACTTGACCAGACGGTTAGATCCGACTAACCCTCAGCCGATTGACGTTGCTGAGGAAACCTTGAGCATTCGGCATCCCGAGTTTTCATCGGGAGAATCACTACTCATGTCAGCATTCTCACTTCTTAGCGCTCCACCAGACCTTACAGTCTAGCTTCACAGCAGTAAGAACGCTCCCCTACCACACTAAATCGTATAAATACGAGATAATATCTCTGTCTTCGGTGACTTGTTTGAGCTCCGATCATTTTCGGCGCATTGTCTCCATCCCGACCGAAGTCGGGACTATTCAGGTGAGCTGTTACGCACTCTTTAAAGGATGGCTGCTTCTGAGCCAACCTCCCTGCTGTATTGGAAACAAAACGGCCTTTACCACTTAACAAGTACTTAGGAACCTTAGACGAGAGTCTGGGCTGTTTCCCTCTCGACCATGTCGGCTTATACCGACAGGTCTGACTCCCTTACCATGAATCCATGTATTCGGAGTTTGGTTGATTCCAACAGCATTGCTGCCGCAAGAATCATCCAGTAGCTCTACCCCATGGATGTAGAAATAAGAGGCTATACCTAAATATATCTCGGGGAGAACCAGCTATCTCTGAGTTCGATAGGCATATTACCCCTAACCACAAGTCGTCCCAAGTCATTTCACCGACAACGGGTTCGGTCCTCCATGGCGCTTTCGCGCCACTTCAACCTGCTCATGGTTAGCTCACTCAGTTTCGGGTCTTTCGTTATATATCTTTTGATCGCGCTATTCGCACTTGGTTTCCCTGTGCCTTCCCAAGATTTGCTTGGTTAAGCGACATACAACGAAAACTCGCTGACTCATTCTTCAATAGGCACGAGATCATCCTGATAAATCAAGACTCTCTCTGTTTGTTAGCCAATGGTTTCAGGTTCTATTTCACTCCCCTCCCGGGGGACTTTTCACCTTTCCTTCACAGTACTAGTTCACTATCGGTCAGTTTGTGTGTTTAGTCTTGGATCGTGACCGACCCGGCTTCCCACAGGGTTTGCCGTGCCCCGTGGTACTTGGGATACTACTACCGGGTGTATTGATTTCGAATACCGGGCTGTCACCGTCTATGGCTAATCTTTCCAGATTATTCTTCTATCAATACACGCATCGGATATTGTAGTCCCGCAACCCCAGAACCGAAGTTCTGGTTTAGACTCTTCCGCTTTCGCTCGCCGCTACTCCCGGAATCTCGATATGATTTATATTCCTTTGGGTACTTAGATGTTTCAGTTCCCCAAGTTCCCGTATCGACCATAAAGGTCGAAACATCCCGACTTTCATCGGGATAGGTTTCCCCATTCGGAAACCACCGATTGATAACGTCTGTTTAAGGACTCATCGATGTTTTCGCGCTCGTACACGCGTCCTTCTTCGGCACAAACTGCCAAGGCATCCACCATTGGCGTGATTTCTCCCATCTCTCTCGTTAGTCAAACCCTCTCATACTAGAGGCAATATTTAAAGAACAACAATTTTTTGTTTGTTTTTTTTGACGAAATTAAATTACACCTTCATTCTATTGTTATAGAACTACAGGCGTAACTAATAAAGATGTTTCCTACGTTTTTTGGATGTGTCGTCGCGTCTCATGCGACGTACACGAATCTTTTTGAAGATATTTCTTGCGAAATACCAAAAAAGATTAAAAAGACGTTTGAAATTAATTCAGCTAGTTGTTAAAGAACAACATCGTTGTTAGATTTTAGTCGCTAGTCATTATCTTCTAATGTCTAAAGACTAAAGTCTAACCATTTTAACAGTGGACCTGACCGGGCTCGAACCGGTGACCTTCTCATTGCAAATGAGATGTTCTAGCCAACTGAACTACAGGCCCGTTGGCATTTTTTTTAGCGAACAAAAAAATCACTTGAACATTCACAAGCGATGAGCACTATTGTAAAACAAGCGTAACCTAAAAATCAAGAGCAATTTTCAGGATGAATCGAGTGATTCTTGCAGGCTGTTCGGAAGGCAATCTTGTGTGCTTCCAATGGTACCATTAAGAAAGGCCATAGATCATCATGTATTAGGTATAATATCAAACTGTTTTTTACATGTCAAGACTATTTGTTTGATATATTTATCACTCTGTGTATTTTTTTAAAGTATATATATAATTCTTTTATATATGGATAATTCAGAAATTAACTCTGCTCCCATAAGCTCATCACCAATTGTAGATACCTCTAGATCTCAAGTAACACCTTCCTCTACGATGTTAGAGGTATATCCTACTCCTATTGAAAGTTTTGAAGCGATATTAGAAAAAGGTGGGGATGAAGACATACTTTTTGGTACTACATTTGATCCAGATCAAGAACTTCGACAATTAAAAACTTTGCCTCTTAAAGAGAGAAGAGAGGCTCTTGAAATATATAAAAAGAAACTTTTAGTACAAATGGGAGGATATGCTGATTTACAGAATGACTTAACCTTTTTTATGAGATACGATGCCACCCAAACTGCTGCATCTTTGAAAGAGATATATCTAGAAAAGAAAACAAGATATGGATTCCCAGACTCAACGGACTCAAGAGTATATGAAGCTATAGACAGAATTATGCAGTTGAAGAGGCTTGTTCATACAACATTCACGGAATCACAGGATCCAATACGATTATGCGAGAAATTAATGGGTTTTAAACCAAAAGGTAACGTAGTTGTGAAACCTGGCATAATAACAGTTAACTTTATATTTAGTGATGCGGAAGACGTCGGTAAATCCTCCCTCAACAGCAGTAAATATACAGAGCAGGACCCTATAAAAATTGGAGAGAAGGTGGGTGGTTTTTTTCAATTACGGAATTCTAGTTTACCGTTAATAATAGGTTTAAATAATTGTGATACTGATTCACCCACTTACATACATGAAGAGCAGCACGCATTTTATACAGTATTAAAAGATTACATTGAGAAGCCATATTTAGTTGGCAACTCCCGAAATTTTATTGGCGGAAGCATCGATAGAGATATAGAAGAAAAGTGGCTAGTAAGTTTTTTTGAAAAACATAAACGTAATTCGTTACAAAGAGTTAAAGATGAAATACTTGCTTTTAAAAAGGGAAAGAATTTTACAGATGAATCTATAATCCAACATTTAAAAGCCTTTCACAGTGATGGGGGCCATTATGATTATACATCAGAGGTGAGGAAGGCTATGATTGAGGCTTATTTAACTCAATCTGCGGAAACCCAGACACTCATGTGGAAACTTATGCAAAAAAAATTAGTCAATGAGTATCAAGAAGATATAGTCAAAGCTATAAACGCATTCAATAAACTGCAGAGCGCGGGATTCACTAATGAACAATGTATTCATATGTTGGCAGTTATACCCGTAATACAGTGGCCAAAAGTCGCAGTTCGTATGAATGAATATGTTAAGCATGTTCAAAATCCTCCTGCTTCGCCTGAGATGCTCCAACTGTTAGTGAAACGATATAGCGATAATGGTGACAATAAAACTAGACGAGCAAATGAATCTGAAACACAAGCCAAAATGAAAACGGAGAAAGAACAGATTGACGCGATACAAAGAACTTTAGAGCAATACTCTAGACCAAAAAATGCTTCCTAACCCGCTGTATTTGATGATGAACCTAATTATGTGTCACCTGTACATCAAAGATCTCGACTTCACCGTAGGCATCGCATGATTCACCAGCTACTTTTTTGTCCCCCTGACAGGAAGACTGCGTATACGCCCCTGCTTTAAAGTAAGCAGTACTTACATTGGTATTAAGGGTAAATGGTACCAAGGCTCCATTGTAATAATACTTTACTTTATTTGCTTCTACTTCAAACTTTACCGTAAATCGAGTCCCGAGCTGATAATTGGTAGTGAGTACCGGACCATCTGAGCCATTTATATCTATAAAAAGCTTTGTTCCCTCTAGCCTAAATACGGTCAAGTCGTCGCTTCCTCCATGAATCTGACCTACCACAACATGAGCCTTAACAGCAGGCAACTTATTTACTCGTTGATCGATAAACATAGTGTGTTTGCCTGATCCTGCAGACCAGCCCGCATCTGCTGTACCATTATTGGTTCTTTCGCGGAGCTCGGATCGTGGGTAGCCAGACCCGCTCGTTGTGGCACCACCCGCATGGGCGCGGAAGATGACGCTGTTTCCTGCTGGCGAGACAAAGAAATAATTCGGGTGAGTATAGGTCGCCAGGCCAGGCTGTTTTATTTCATCGGCATTGCTATCACTATCACTTCCGTCAAACGGTATAGTAATTTTCCAATTGGTCAAATTGAGTACTTGAGCTGGGTATTGAGCCGAGCTACCACCAGTTGGGGATGGCGAGATTGTCGGCGTTGGGCTCGCAGGAAGAGTAGGTGCAATGGTAGATGTCGGCACCTGGGTTGTGGGGGGATTGGTGACCGTCACGCCAGGTGTAGTGGGTGTCGCGGTATCGTATAGGTAACCCTGAATCCAAACAGCATAGTCAAAAACAGTCACTGCAGAATCGGTTGCAATGTAGCTTGTGCCTGGATAGTTGAAGTTTGCGTCCATGGCATTCCCATCGCCATCCTGATCGGTGCCGCATGCTGCCAAATTGGTGCTACTGCACCCTTTGATAAATTCGCTGTACCAAATGGCATAATCAAGTAAATTTACATATTTTCCCTGCGGATCGGGTTTACAGTCCGCATCGCCAATATATTTTTTAGCACATGAGCCTGGTGAAGCTGTCACTGTGGCTGTTGCCATACAATTGTCTCCTTTGTCTACAGGTACGCAGACAGCGCCGCCACTGGAAGCAGCAGGTATAATCATGACACGGTCTACTTCCATGCCAGGTTCCTTGGCGACTAGTTTGATAGAAGTGGCAGGATGAGTAAACGTAGTACCAATCGGAACCCAGAGCCAGCCTC
>CAZPYR010000088.1:0-5090 GCA_964590815.1 uncultured Gammaproteobacteria bacterium
AATACCAAGATTCAGGCTTTGCTTTCCATCGAGGGTGCTGAGTACCAGGTTTGACATGCAGTTGAAAAGAGTTTCCAGCCGCTTGGTTGAGCTTGATCAGAAGTGGCATTTTGCCAATGTGGTTGTGTATTTTTTCTCCTAAAACGCCTTTTGCATCATCAGCTACAAGTTGTGCAAGTGATATGACAGGACCAAAAGTTGTTGGATGCTCAAATTCGGGACGAAAATCGGGATGAGTTGTATCTGTAATAGTGGTCGAAAGCGTGGAATCGCCAGTGAGTTCATAACTTTGTCCGATTTTTGTACTACGAAGTTCCGGCATATCAGACCAGTTTTTAAGAGTAGCAATATAATTACCTCCCCAGGTGGCCTGTTCTATTAATCTAGGAATAATAAGGTATGGTTTCATGGAGTTATTTTAACATACAGATACTATATAATGAATAATAGCCATATGAACAATTTTTTTCGTCGTGGTGAGATATCTACCATTGTGGTCGCAAGCGCGCTCATTGTGGTGGGTGTTGCAACATTTCTCAGCACTACTCTCAATAAAACGCAACAGACAGTAAATACTAAAGCACAAACACCCTTAGCTTGTCTGTATGATTCGGGTATATCTGTAGAATTGGGGCAAACAGAAAGCGACGCTCAAAACATGGAGGCGCGATGGCCAATAAGCGAACACAGGCATGAGTACGATTTTTTCTCCTATTTTGTGCCAGCTACTTTTCAAGAAGCACGTGATTCCAAAATGTCAGTTTATCCTAAGGACCAATATCTTTCATATGCTGAAGTTCCACCCGGTGGAATGGACACCAATCTTACTGGCATGATGGGCAATATGTTTGGGTACAAGCCGACCAAACTTACTGATACATATTTTATGAAATACAATTCAGCTGCGTTACAAGGAAAAGACACTCTTGTGAAAGGGATTTCTCCTGCTCTAAGTGTACCAGTGCAGCCAGGATACCCGATTTATATGCCAGATACGCTCTATTCAATAGGCGGGAACATGGAAGCAATGGTTGTATTTGCAGCTTCTGATCGGATTACACTCCATTTGGGACGTCATGAATACTTAGTAGGTAGTGGCAATAATTGTAATGGCAAACAGTGTAGTGGGGGAATTTGGCTGTATATAAAAGGGATTTGTGTCGATAATCAGATCCTTGCCAAATATAACGAAGTAAAAGCAGCACAGGAAACGGCTCAAGCCGATAAAACTTCCATTACGCTTCCGATGGTAGAAGCAGGGAGAATATTGGGAAAGGCCACAGGAAGCTCTGTAGAAGTCATTATGCGGGACAATGGACCACTTATGTCTATCCATAAGCCTGGTTTTTGGGAAGGCGTACCAGTGAAAGATGTCACAACAGTTGAAGCCGCGACTTCAACTCCTACTCCTACACCTACCTTTTTCCCAACAGTAACTCAAACATTACCTTCTTCTGCGCAAGTACCCACATTGACTTTTACTCCGACTCCGACATCTGTTAATACACCAACACCTATGCCTTTGTCGACAAATACTCCCGAATCTCGAAGTGTCTCAGAGCCAGGTCGTATAGATACATATTCGATTGAGTTGACGGCTGATGTCGTGGCAAAACAGTGCCCTGAGGATTTGAATAATGCTGAGGGCTTTTGTATTTTATTAAGAAAATAGTCAATATGAAATTTTTAACAACAATCAGAATAAAAATAGCACTCGGTATATTCCTATCTCTTATTACTGTACTTACTTTTGAGCCTGCTGTTTTTGTGGCAAATACACCCACGCCTAATTCGCAAGTGATTGCGGACTTAGGTCTTATACCGGCTCGATATATGGCTAACATTCGGAATCCATTGGATCGGGATAAAGCGCGAAGTGAAGTCGAGACTATAAAAATAGGGCGAAATGCCCCCCCTGTAGCCGAGCTAAACTATACGCCTTTAGAATCCGGGGTATATGCTGCAGAAAGCAAAACAACAGGCGAACAATTTATAAAATTAGATAAAGGAACAAAGGCGCAAGTTTATACGGTCCGCTTAACAGATGGACGGATTGTAACAGTGTATGTGCCAGTTATTGAGAAATAATTACAGTACAATAAAACTATGTATATAGGGCCATTTTATTTCGATTCAAAAGAGATTTTTCTTGTAATAGCGACCTTTTTGCTAGGTATTGCTCTGGCTTTTGGTTGGGATATTTGGTGGTTTGACAGACAAGTGTTACTTACTGTGGTTTTATTTATCCTTATAACCAAAGGACTCTTGCCATCTATTCATAATGAAGCATTTTTTATTTTGGCGCTTGTAACTATTTTTCTCACATTATACTTGGCTGTTTTTCAGGTTATTCTCTTTTACCTTCTTACCTTCCTCTTTTTCCGTGTATTACGTGTGATGTAATGTATAATGTAAATGAATGAAAACAGTCCTTATATATGCTCGCGCATTGCGCGTAAATCAATGGACCAAAAACTTTGTAATCTACGCAGCTATTTTGTTTGCTGGTAAAATATTTGATTGGAATCTCCTTGGACAGTCTTCGTACGCTTTCCTTGTTTTTTGTTTACTCTCTTCGACTTCGTATATCCTCAACGATATTATTGACTATCAATATGATAAGAAGCACCCGATGAAGAAGTATCGGCCACTCGCGGCCGGTCTAATATCTATCCCTCAGGCTACTTTTATGGTGTTTGTCCTTACCATTGTTTCATTACTTCTGGCGCTCCTTTATTCGTTGAATTTTTTCTTTTTATGTATGCTTTTTTTATTGTTGCACTTCTTTTATTCGCTGTACCTTAAAAAATTTCCTGTTATCGATATATTTACAATTTCATTATCTTTTGTACTTCGTACGTGGGCAGGTATGGTTGTGACCGGGTACCATGTGCCTATTTGGCTTATCCTGACAATATTTTTCATATCGCTTTTTATGGCGACTGTTAAACGCCATGCTGAACTCGTGACGCAAGGTAAGGAAACGCGCGAATCTCTGTTCCGTTATAAACATCATTTGCTCTATTTTCTTTCTACAACCTTTGCTACTCTAACTATCGTTTCGTATGCTCTCTATACCTATACGTTATATATAGATCCTTCTCAGCAAACAATTTTTACCGACAAAACCATCTGCCAGCAGCTTTTTGTAAAAGCCAAAGATATCCGTGAATGTGAAAAACAAGTAGTGGTTAAATTTTTACCAACTGTTTTTCCAACTCTTGAAGTACGAAAACTTATGATGCTTACCGTCCCTTTTGTCGTGTATGGCATTGCTAGATATGCACAACTTCTTTATGAACGTGAAGAGGGAGAGCGACCGGAAAAGATAATTACGACAGACAAACCTCTTATGATCACTATTGGACTTTGGGCCCTTATGATTGTACTGCTTATATATATTCTATAGTTCAACAGTTAAGGAAATTGGGCTGAGTTTTCGCTCCTGATAATAGGGTATAATGATATCATGCGACGTTTTGTCCTACCTTTTACTATTATCGTGTGTGTGATTTTGTTTATATGCACCTATACATTTGTGCAAGCCGATGAGTTGGAAGATATTAATAAAAAGCTTACCGATTTGGAAAATTCGTTAAAATCTTCGCAATCGGCTACTCAAACAAACGAAAAAACACTTGCCGATTTAAACGCCCAGCTTAATAGTATCAAAACTCAGGTATCTCAAATAGAGCAAGATATAGACGATAAAACAAAAGATATAGAGGAAGGGGAAAGTCGTTTAATTAAACAAAAACGCTTGCTTGATGAGCGCATTGTCTCCTTTTATAAAAATAAAGGTCGAGAAAAAGACATCTTATTAAATATGCTTGTCTCTGAAAACCTTTCTCGCTACCTGCAGCAGTTTACCTACCAGCAAAATCTTCTAGAAGAGGATCGTAAAGTTATAGTACGTATAGTAATGCTTGTGAAAGAAATAGAAGAAAAAAAAGATAAGCTAGAAACGGAAAAAAAAGCGTTGATTCCTATAAAAGAATCTATTGATAAACAATCAGCCTTTCTCCAAGGAGAGGTCTTAAATGCCAAAAAATACCAACAGTCGCTCAAACAAGAAATAGCATCGCTTTCTGCCAGACAGCAAGAGATCATCAATGCCCGTAGTGGTGGTTTTACAGTAAATATTGGGGATAGTGAACTTGCCGACGATTATAATGCCTCAGTCAAAGGTTTTCGTGAATCAGCACCAGGCGGTTATTTTGGAGTTTTTTCCTTTGGAGCTTTTACACACAGAAAAGGAATGAGTCAATATGGGGCATACGGAAGAGCTAATCAAGGCCAGGATTTCAAACGAATACTTAAAGAATATTATGGCAAGGAACCAGTAAGTAAAGATACAGGAGGAACGATCAAAGTAACAGGGTACGGGGAAATAGATTTTGAAACAACATATTTGTATGGAATTGCTGAGATGCCTTCTTCCTGGCATCCAGAGGCTTTGAAAGCCCAGGCAGTGGCCGCTCGATCTTATGCGTATCGTTACAAAAATGATAGTCGAGAAATTTGTACCACTGAAGCCTGCCAAGCGTTTCGTAAAGAGAAATCAGACAACCCACCAGAAGCATGGAAAAAGGCTGTGGATGATACTAAAGGTCAAATCCTTGAAGATGTGGTCACATTCTACTCATCTACAACGGGAGGATACTTAAGTACAAAAGGTTGGGATACAACCGATGGTGGAGGAGGTAGTAATTTCCTAGAAAAATCTTATGAAAAGATAGCTGGCTCGCCATGGGTTTACAAGGCTTGGTATACAAAAGCGTATTCTATAAATAGTGATAAATGCGGTAGATCAAATCCGTGGCTTTCTCCTGAGGAGATGGCTGATATAGTCAATGCTACACTTGTCCTTCAAAAAGGAACAGGTTCAGAGGTAGAGCGAATTAGCCCAGTGACTACCCAGTGCTGGTCCGGAAACCCATACAGCATGGCAGATTTGCGCGATGTCGCACGAAAATATGGCGGTATAGATCAAGCGACAAGTGTATCTGTCTCCTTTGGAGATGGGGTCACCAATACAGTCACTATAAATGGCATTAGTATGAATGGAGCAGATTTTAAAAAAGCTTTTA
>CAZPYR010000089.1:0-5087 GCA_964590815.1 uncultured Gammaproteobacteria bacterium
ATGCAAATGAACAAGGTCGCCAGTCTACACGTGCTTCCATATTATTTCCAGGTGCGAATGTAACCTTCATGGGAGTACATAACTTTAATGAAATTGAAGCAGCGGGCAACTTGGTTGATGTGCTTGACGCAACGGCCGGTGCTGAAGGTATCGTGCTTGTCAATGCAGCTCCTCGACATGGAAGTGGTAAAAAATATCCAAATGGTACACCTTTTGGTTTTTTTAAATTTGGTAAAACCATCGTTGCTTCTACCGTAGCAGGTCATACACTTTCTCTTGTAAAGAAAATGGGTATCATGGACAAATTTGAAGTAACAGATCTCCCAACCGTGATAGACCACTTTGTAGCCAAAGGTAAATTTCCCGCAGAAGAGCGAGATCGAGTTGTAAACACTCAATTTAGAAGCTATGAATACCTGCCATTTTTGGCAAAATGGGTATACGATGGCGAAGATGTGCCTGCCGAAAATGTAAACCTTGACGAAATACCAGAGCCAACCCAGTGCGTATGGTGGGTAGATAATTTTGGCAATTCAAAAACAACCATCCTTCCTGAAGAAATCCAGTTTGAAGCAGGTAAAACTGTACAAACCGCAGTGGGAGAACTAACATGCTACAATAGATTAAAGGATGTGCCAGATGCACAAGCCGGCCTGATCGTGGGAAGCTCTGGATACAAGCAAAAAAGATTTCTTGAAGTCGTAGTTCAAGGAAAGAGTGCAGCCCAATTTTTTAGATTAAAATCGGGTCAGGAATTATTTGAAGCATAATGAAAAAACTTATCGTCATCGCCGACTGGGCAACAGACGGATTGCGTTGCCAGGAGCTACGGACTATTGTGGAAGGTTATCTTAATACACCTTCACACCCCAATATCTCTTTTGTGGCCTGCTCCCCAGACTCTATCCATGCCGGTTTTTTGGCCGATCAAATTGCGGCGATCGAAGAGCGATTTGGTAGGCCTATGGAAACAGTTGCCTTTGTAGACATCCCCACCAAAACTTCCGAGATGCTGATTGCTCGTTTGAAGACTGGTTTGTATGTCATTGGCCCAAACAAAGGATATATCTTCTCACTTGTTAAAAACAATGCTGAAGCAATCTTTCGCTATCCAGACCTCACTAAAGAAAGCCTGTTTCGTGGCCGTGATACCTACTATCGGGTGATTGCACATCTCCTGGAGAGCAAGCAAGATGATTTGGAACTCGAGGAAGTACATGAAAGCCAAATACGTGAGATACAGGATTATATTGTTGGGCATATAGATAGCTATAGCAATATAAAAACATCGGTTCCTGAAAGTGCGTTAAAGGAAAAATATAAATACAATGATATGATTGAGGTATCTGTGCAGGGTATCACTAAGAAGGTGCGGTATATTGAGACTCTCGCAGATGCTGAACTCGGAGAACTCGTGTTTTATCCGGGATCTGCTGGGGAAATGAAAGATCGCTTTATGGATCTGGCGGTGCGCACCGATTTTAAGGATGTCCCTGAGACAACCGCGGTACGGGAATTTGACCGACCTGCGCCTGGCGCAATTGTTACATTGTAAAGCTTCAATTTCTCCTTCACTTGATCAATTTGTCTCACCTGGTGGCTTTGGTAACAAGTCTTTTAGACTTTTAGCATGGTCTATATCTCCTTGTATTAGATATGTCTCAATTTGCAAAAGCGGATCTGTGAGATTCCATGGCTGAACTGTATGAGGTATGTGCATCTCATCTGTAAATTTTTGAGAGTAGTTAAAGAAACTTTCATTTTGGGTAAGCGCAGAAACCATCCGGGCAGCATCTAAGAGTTTCTGGGTTTCTGGTATATGTCCTAATTCTAAATAAATTTTTTCCGGTGATCCAACCCCGGGCATAGATGGCTCAAGAGCAGCTATTTGTAAATATAGTTTGCTAATTTCTGCGGGAGGAAGAATATCGTGGGCAGCTAGTTCTTGGAAAAGTCCGTTTGCTTCCAATGTCTCCGTGGGCCCTTGTAAAAGTGCAGGATAGATATAGGACGTATAGTGAGGATTTTTAGGATTGTATTCACGATACGTTTGAAATGCTCCGGGATTGACTTGATAAAATAATTCGGGGTTTACATTGCCTCCGAGTTGTATATATCTAGAAAATGGATCTTGGCCTTGTGGTGGAAACTCTCTCCGAAGAGCTTTGAAATCTGCGCCTTTATTTTTGGCGTCTACCCAAGATCTCATTGAGAGTATCCCTCCTATTTCTTGATACTGCTTATATGCCGTAAATGGGGTGATAAACTCTGCATTGAGGGCTTGAGGTTCGTGATAAATACGTGTTTCTGTGTGCATAATAATTAAAATATTACACCATCATACTTTTGAAAATGTAAGAAAGTTGCCTAAAAAGAGCCTTGCATAGTACAATATGCATATGAAATATGTTAAAAATGTAACCAATGCTTCTTTTTACTGCGAACTTCCTGCATGGTGTAAGGCTTGCTCCTTCTTTATTCGGGGCGATCTCATCGTCCTCCTCCCCTTTCTCCTAGCTATTCTCCTCATCGGATTCGTTTCGATCCGCTTTATGTTCATTGTACTGGGTGTATATATCGCTGTGCGAGAACTGGGTGAAATGATCTATTGGCTGCTGCAACAGTTTGGTGATCGAAGATACCGACCTTACGACTGGGGTTTTAAGAATCTGGATAATAATGCGGTTTATATACTTTATCAGACAGCGGCGCTTGCTGGCACGGTGGTGGGGATTGGTGTAGTTTTGTTTACTTACCTCTATTTATATTAATGTAGTTTTAAGCAAGACTAACGTCCGTTTGAGGACTATCAGTTGATAACATGAGCACATTTTTAAATACTAATGCTTTTTCAGGGGAAACTGGTTGACTACTATTCATGTTTGCAATAAGCTGTGCAAGAGAAGCTGCTTTATCTATCGCTAAATGATCTTGCATCTTTACTCCTAAAGTCTTTTCTATTATAGCTCGTATTCGAGGATCTGTTTCTAGGATGGGTCCTGTTAATTCAGCTATTCCTATTTGATCATTTTTTGTAAGGGGTAACATGTCTTTCCCCATTTCAAATTCGCCAAATTGTATTGGTTGGTTGTGTTCATCAAGGAATATCTTGCTCGTGAATTGGAGATGAGTTAACTTTCCTTCTTTATCAAATAAGAACGTAATTGATTCGTTCGCAGGGGTTGGCCATACCGTTATGTTAAAAGTTAATTCCTCTTCAAACATTTCTTTTGCGGTATCATACCTATTTCCTACCGTGACAATCCCTGTGCTTTCTGGAGTATATTGCGAAAAATTTCCCGAAGTAAGACTGCGATTCAAATGTTCTATGGAATAGAGCGCTTCATTATGTGTACCGTTAAAATCAATGATTTTTCTAGCATTGCTAAAAACTTGTGGAGGTTGCCCTTCTGCTCCGGGATCTATATTAAAATTACGAAGTAACCAGCCTTCTCCCAGATCTATGCCAAGGAGCGAATAAAAATAATCAAAATTTTCGTCCATTTCTTGAAGTTGAGGAGGATGCAGCACTTTTTCACCTGTTTCACCATATACAAGTTGAGCATAGCGTATGCCATTTGCTAAACACACAGACTGTAAATGTACATTTTTTCCCTCAATAGTTATCTGTCCTTGATCCAAATTTTTTATCTCAACAAACCTATCCCAAGGTACATCTGGCATTACGTGCACATTTTCAGGATTGTCTACGTGATCTATCATCTTTTTTTACTAATATCCTATTATATATCAAATTCTAGAATTCAATACATAATTGTCTCAGGAATAGTAAAAAGTTAGAGTTTAAACTCGGCGATAAGTTTCTTTTCTGATTCGGCTTCGATATAGGCAATGACTTCAATAAATGCCTCGATACCGGAATCTTTCAATTTGCTTTTGAGCAGCTCATCTATCTGAAATACTCCTGCAGAATTACTCATATAAATTTCAATGAGCAGTGGCTTCTCTTTGCCTTCATGGATCTCCACTTTGTCGATGGCAAAGGCTGAAAGTGAATATATATCGATTTTGCCGGCTTCAAAAGGTATGCGGGAGCGACCATGAGTCATATCAAGTGCATCAGCAACTCGCACAATGCCTCCTTCAAGAGTGATAGGACGGCCACCTGCGCGATGGTTGATAATCGCATGTAATGTCTCAGAAACCACAATGGTTCGTTCTTTTATTGGCAAAAAATCAAGAATCTCACGGAGCAGTGAATTTGTCAGAAATAGACTAAATTCCTCATGGCCATCACGATTTATAGACATGCCAAAATCATGCATGATGCTGGCAAGTACGATAATAAGCTCGGCATGGTCTTGTGTTAGCTCGAAATCTTTGACCACAGAAGCTACCACTCCCCTCTTTTTAAGAGTCCTGAGTAGTTTGAGGGCAATATTGGCCACAATCTGAAAATGGACAGGGCCATGATCAGACATGCCAAGGCGATCGATGGCATTTACATTGATGACATGCCAAAGGGCCTGAATTTCTTCATTGGTGTTGATGCGTGTGAGAGCTTGTTGGAGAAGCTCATTTTTTTCTGCCGGTACACGAAACGGCTTGATAGTGTTTTGTTGCATAGAAATATAATAAATTAATTTTTAAAAATATTGTTTTTGACGTGGATATCTTGTTGTAGTTAGATATGTAGGGGCGTATAGGTAAAGCCTTTGATGCAAGCATTCATTTGTTGATCTGGATTTTTGCCATAAAAATACGCAAGCATATTCGGATTGATGCGACGCTCCCATATTGACCAGTATACATGCGCATTCAGTCTAGGATAGTATCTAGTCCATCTTGATCAGGCAATGTGCCTATGGTAGGGGCATTTTCAAACAACTCATTTGTTGTAAACAAATAAGGAAGATGTTCAATAGTAGGTTGAGCAGATTCTAAAGACATTACGTTGTACAAAAAGTTTAGTTCGATAATCGGGTTAGGAAAAAAGAGTTTTCCTAATTGTTTAGTTTATTTATAGTTCAAACTAAAAGAAATAACTCTCTTATTTTTATAAAAAAAATAAAGAAAGGAGGTGATCCATCCGCTCCTTCCAGAACGGATACCTTGTTACGACTTAA
>CAZPYR010000090.1:0-2183 GCA_964590815.1 uncultured Gammaproteobacteria bacterium
GAATATATTATATACTATAGGCCTTATATTTTCAATACTAAAAAGGGGAGGTTGTTTTACACCTCCCCTATTTCTTCTATTTCCTAAGTTTCTTCCATGGCAACGTTCGCCAATCTTCACTCATACTCTGCAAAATAGCCCTATTTTCCAGGCTTTCTTGCAGTCGAAATGTATGATCCTGAGGTATATTTCCTCTCACCCACTCAAACTGACAGAGCATGCACCACTTAAAAAAGTATCCAACTTCTTAATACATAACCAATGTGTATTTTTACTACTTTTACTGTATAATGAACTCCTGATTTGCTAAACCTTCACATTGTGATTGTAAAGGCAAACCACGTACCTTAACAGACAAGACTACTTATAGCTTTCCTGGCCGGCATGTATGAGAGGTATTTCACGTCTCATGCTACTGGTCAGGAAAAGGTTCTGATCAGCACATACACAAACAGGAGATTGTATGAAGCGTTTTCGTAGTTTGATCCCCGTTGCTACCATTCTCATGCTGATAGTTATGCTGTCAGTAGCCGCCGGAGCTTTTGCTCAAACGCCCACCAACGTAAACCAGCCAAATATACCCGCGCAAACCAATATCATTGGTGGCGTGGAAACCAAGCCACACGAATTCCCATCCCAGGCATGGATTCTCAACGATAGATTCTGGTGTGGCGGTTCGCTTATCGACCCGAGCTGGGTTATCACTGCCGGACATTGCGCGGAAGGAGTTGCCCCAGACAAGATCAATATTGTTTTGGGGGGTCACAATCGCTTTGGCAATGAAGCCAGTGCACAACGTCTAAAGGTTGATCGAGTGATTGTACATGAAGGCTTTGATGATGTCACCAATGACAATGATCTAGCCCTTATGCACTTATCCACCCCCGCGATTCCGAACGAATTTGTGCAACCTGTCGCCCCCATTGAGGCCAATGCTGTGGTACCCGATGGCACGCTGGGCACGATTATTGGTTGGGGAGAAACCGGCCATGGAGTATCAAATGTACTCATGAAGGCCCAAGTTCCCACCGTCAATCAGCAAGCCTGTGTCGCAGCGATGAAAGATGCGAACACAGTGGTAACAGCAAATATGCTGTGCGCCGGTTACTATGAAGGCCTGATTGACTCATGCTATGGTGACAGCGGCGGCCCTTTGCTCATTCCTATGCCCGACGGCTCGTATCGGCTTTTGGGTATCACAAGCTGGGGTATCGGCTGTGCTATACCCAAATTCTATGGCGTTTACACGCGTGTTCAAAACTATATAGATTGGATCAATGCACAGATTGGCTTTGTGCTACCCGTACCTACACCGGGGCCCGCAGTATCTCCGACCCCCACCGTCACCGGTACGCCACCCACGGTCGTGCCAAGCCCCACCCCAGTAGCTACACCCACACCCGCAGTGACTCCCACGCCCGCGCCGTTCCCCGATATCCTTGCGTCGTTTTATCCGAATACAGAAGTTGTTGAAATGTCGGAGGAATTTACCAGTACTTTGACTGTGTTCAACAGCACAAGTGTTACCCGCACGGTGACACTTCGCATCGAGCCGAAGCAGGTGAAATTCCTAACCGAAGGTTGGACGGAGGCCAGCGATGGGGTGCACACTGTGTATCTCAACTCTTACACCTTAGGTCCGGAAGCGTACATCCAGGAGGAAATCTCGTGGAAGGCGCCGACAGTACCTTATGATCATTGGGTCTTTGTATACTGGGACAATGACCAAATGAGTTCAGGCCTTCTCGTAAAGGTCAAAGGATCAATGATCTTTATCCCAGTGGCCGCCAAGTAATACGTAGTAGTCTTCGTCTCTTTCACTGTCAAGGTGTATCATACCCTTGACAGTGAAAGCCATTCTTCTTTTTTTGTCTTCACTACTCTATCAAAATTTTGTCAATGATCACTCATCTGTATTTCACCTATAGTATTTGCTATAATATGGTGTACATTTCGTGAGCACATTTTCAAGGAGGATATCATGAGAGCTTTTCTGGATTTTCTAGGACATGAGAAAGAGGATGAAACCTCTCATCGTGTATTTGAATTTTGGACAGAATTTGTAAATGAAGTCTGTCGGCAAGGCTGCGATTTTATCACTTTGATGCCCTACCCAACGGTATGGCAAAAAGGTGCTGAAGTGCGCCTTGGTATCAAAGTCCTTATCTCATCTCAAAAGACAG
>CAZPYR010000090.1:2193-4915 GCA_964590815.1 uncultured Gammaproteobacteria bacterium
CTACCTTAGCTGAAGGAATATTTTTAAATGTCAATGAAAGGTTTTCCGAATTTCCTAGCGTCTGATAGTGACGCTAAGGGTACTATCACTGTGTTCCCTGATTGGAAACTGTTTCTGGAACAGGTAGCTGCCCAAGGCTGCGACTTTATCACCTTTATGCCCTACCCAACGGTAGAGCGAGAAAAGGAGAAAGTACTCCTAGGGTTAAATGTTATTGTTTCAGCTCAAAAAACAGAATTTGACCGTCCATTTTTCGCTAAACTGTCTTGGATCTACAACAACTCTGTGGAGTGGACGCCGGACACGGATCTTGCAGGGCTCTTTGAAGTAGGCCCACTTGCCTGGACATTCCAGAAGTGGGTGACTGAGTTTACCGAATATGCAAAGACTGTCGCTCCGAAGGCTAAAATTTTGATTTACAACATTCAAACTGTTGCCTAACTGAAATTTTAGCCCCATGTACACGAGCTCTGTTGTGACCACAAGTCACAACAGAGCGCTTATCTTTTTTAACCTGTAATCCATTCCATACGACGCAAGAAATCATTTGCACTGGGAAATTTCTCAGGTACATTCCGTGCTTCTCTCAAAAAAGATGTAAGGCCCTGTAGTATAGCCGTAGATTTTCTTAAACGACTATTTTCAAATTTCCCAATGTATTCTGGATACAGTGTTTGTAAATGGAGAGTTGCATCTACTTCCGTTGTATAGGTATTTCTCAAAGAATTTAATGTATCTATAAGCCAGGGATTCCTTTGAAAAAATTCTGTTTGTTTTGGATTTGAGGCCAAATCCTCAGGAGTTAGCGGTCCTCTTTTGTATACCATAGAAAGTGCTGATGCAATTGCGTTTGCTGATACTCCCATACGTATTTTGGCACGTGTCAAATTTTCTCGCACCAATTCATTTAATCTTTTAATTTCTTCGGGTGAAAGCTGTTCTTGCATTATTGCAAGAGCTTCCGCAACATAATCGCTACTGTTTAAATCTTCTTCTACATTCATCGCTGTACAATAATTCCCCATATATAGTTCAATTTTTTGCGATAACGGATATGATTTTGTGTTTTTTTGCGTATGGGTAGTATGAATGATAATCTCCTCAAATTTTTCAAGATTAAAAGGGATATGATACTTTTCAAAATAAGGAGCAAAGGCTTGGGAATTCGTAAATTGCTCAGGATGTTCACTTAGAGCATTCCGTAGTTCCTTTTTTAGCATCGAAATGTTCGGCCTTACATAAAACATAGTATCTTCTAAACCATAATGACCTACTTTCAGATTTTCGAGTCGCATAGTTGCATCGTACCCCCCAGGTCGCCCTCTATCACTTGTATACACCCGTATATCAGTTGCAAATTCATAGTGAGTCTGTTGACTCAAATCCTGTGAAAGTTCAAAATCTTCGGCCATACTCTGATGTTTTATCCCTCCCACCTGTTTGTATGCTTTTACTTTGGCAATGGTTTGCGGTCCACCAACTGTTACTGAAGCATTATAGATTGTGTTTTTCCATTGCCTAAAAGCAATATTATACTGGTGATGAAACGAGGTTCTAAATAGCTCTTCGCTGCCTTCGGGAGCAATGTAATCGAGATTTACAAAGAGAGATTCTATATCTGGATTTTTAAAGTGATTCAGTATCTTTTCAACATATTTCGTTTCTAGTACAGTATCAGCATCCAACTGTGCAATGATACCTTCCTCCTCTTGCTTATTTGATTCAAATCGGTTGATTGCTTCTGTAAGTCCTAGATCACGTATTTTCCCAATATTCTTTTCATACCCGTTGGTGGATAAATCAACAAAATGCATTTGTATATTTTTTTCTCTCGCCTGATCAAGTACTGACTGGCGATACTCATTTAATCCTTCGGGTGCTGGTCCTTCTTTTTTAAGATAACGTTCTAAAGCGAGGGTTTGTTGGTTTTCATGAAATTCTTCAGCGCGATTCTGTGCTGCTTCTGGCGTATTATTTACCAGGAAAAGCACGTCGTAAGCTTCAGATGGAGCTTTCTGTTTGTTGAGCGATTCTATCAGTCGAAAAATATTTCCGTTTGTATATTCTGCGTATACGGGAACAACTATGGTCAGACGAGTTGAAGGGAGTGGGTTTTCTTTTACAAGTCTTGCCTCAGCATTATGTGGTTGCACGGGGAATTCCTGATTTGTTCCTTCCATCATAGATGGATTATAGCAAAAACCAATGAGGAGGTTAATTCCTTTGTATAATTATTTCTGTCTATGATTGAATTAGAACAATTTATACCGCAAGAATTAGAAGGAGCCAAGATTGATATACAATATGATTTAACCGATGTCGTTGAGCGGTTAAGTCAGGTGTTACCGCCCCATAGAATTTGGGAACTATTTTCAAGTAATCCCAATGAAACAGGAGGGATAGTAACATTCCCCTATTCCCGTGTTGATACTACAGTCATTTCTGCACGTGATTGGATATGGACGATTAATTATTTTAAAGATACTCTTACTGCTGAGGATATTTCTAATCTTTACTTAAAAGGGAGTATAGAAGCATTTGAAGCTGTCACGTGGATTGAAATCGGATTTCAAGGTTTGCACAATTTAGCAATCAGTGAGGCTTCAAAAAACTGGACTACTGATGTAGGTCATCATCCTACTGCGGAAGAACGGGCCCAGCGTATTATGACTACGGGTAAAAAGATGTATGATGCATGTTTAGTACCCTTTGCTCGTTATAG
>CAZPYR010000091.1:0-4773 GCA_964590815.1 uncultured Gammaproteobacteria bacterium
CTTATTCCAAAATAGCTTTTCAAGATATAGATACTTTTTTAAAAGAAACGTATCCAGAAACTTGCGGCAAAGAAGTGAATTATGTTTTTAAGTGGCATGGTCTTATGGGGTACACCACATCGGGTATCCGAAGTATTGGTCCAGAGCCAGCCAATGCACGTCTCCTATACAATCTGGGCTGCAATGGTGTCGGTATACTACCTTCAATCTACGGAGGTAAAAAAATTTCTTTACATTTACAAGGTAGGGAAGTGGCAGCCAGTATTTTCGATCCTATCATACAAAAAACTGTGACGATGCAGAAAATATAATACTCACAAACATCTTACACCCCTCTTTAATAGAGTTAACTTCGGGCAGCTATCATAAAATTATGAAAAAAAATACTTATTCCACACCATTGCTTGAATATAAACGAGGTATATATCGTATCGAAATACTCGAAGAAGAGACAATAAACCCTTAGTTGACAGAAACGGCAATTTGAACTAAAGTTATACTATGTTTAAACAGGTTATTTTTACAGCTGCTATCTTATTCTGCCTTATGGTTTTAGGTACCCCTACTATCTTCGCTCAGGACGAAACTACTGTACAAATTGAAAATAAGATGGAGCAAAAAACGCGCGAAACAAAGATGTTTATGGAGGAAAGAAGAGCGCAAATGCAGCAAACACATGAATCAGGACAGGCAACCACCGAAATGAAATTGAAGCGAGATGAAATGAAACAAAAAGTAGAGGATCTCAAAGAAACAATGGAGAGAAAAAGAGCAGAAGCACGCGAAAATTTTCAAGAACAGCGAGAAGAATTTAAACGAGAGCTGCAAACAATGAAAGATGAACGAAAAAAGACTGTGATAGAAAATATAGATACCCATATAAATGAGCTCAACGTTCAACATACGCAGAGGCTAGAAGAAGTATTGTCGAAAGTCAGCAATATCCTCGATAGACTAGAAGTAAAAACCGCCTCTATGGAAGCAGAGGGCAAAGACATAGGCGAAATCACAAAATCTATTGCCAGCGCACGAGCTCTTATCGGGAATGCGGCTGAAGCAATCACTACTCAGTCCAGCAAAGAATATGTCATAGATCTTTCAGACCCTACGAAGATACGGGAAGAAGTAAAAAAAACAGTGTCGATATTTAAATCAGATATTACCGCAGTGCATGAGAAAGTAAAGGCAGCGCGCCTTGCGGTTGTAACGGTAGCTCGCCAGTACGGGCAAATTCAAAAAATGACTCAAACAATTACACCAAGCATAACAATTGCACCGTAACCTTTACTAGTTATTTCAGCACCATGGATCCAATCAATAAAGATAGTAGTACATCACCACAACCTACAGCAACTGTAGCTACAAACCCAGTTTCAACTCCTCAGATGCCGCCACAAAACACTGCTGTCCCACCAGGAGGAGGCTCACCACCTATACAGACAGGCCGTGTAGAAAAATCAAATTCCAATGTGCTTATCTATTTATTTATTGGAGTATTAATAGTCATACTTTTAGGGCTTATGGGATTGTTCTTTTATAATCGACTTTCTGCTGCAACATCAGCTGAGAGTAAGATTGTTGTCCCAACAACTGAACCCATGGCTACTCCCACAGTAGTTATCCCAACATATAGTTCCGCAGAAGAAAAGGAAGTCATGGGTGTAGAGGTAGGAGCTGTAGATTCGCAGCTAAATATCATCGAAAACGACATGAATAAACTATAAAATAGGTGATACCAATCACTTGATATAGCGTGCCTATACTATATACTAAATATAGGTATATTCTATGGAACCTACAAAAAATACGGCACTACAAACACCTGCTGTAACAACAGCATTACCTCCTGTTTCTGAATTACTTAAAAAAGCGTGGGATCTACTCACCATACACTTCGGGAGAATTCTGCTGCTTTGGTTATACAACGTACTTATATATCTAGGGGCTGTCCTTGTATTTATGGTAGTTTTAGTAGCATTTGTCGTGGGGGTTCTCAGTACTGTGGCACCAGGGTTTAGTTTTTCTTCATTGCCGCAGCATCTCCCTGCAATACTAGCGCCGCAATTCATCATACCGCTTGTCGTAATTGGGATCGCTTTTATGGTCATGATGGTGATATTGGGTCTTATGTATAGTGCGGCTATGGTTTTGCTGCTCCACGATCATAAAAAGGAGCAGAGCCCATGGCAACATTATAAAAATTCTTATATATATATTAAACCTTTGTTTCTCACTGGGCTGGTTGTAGCCTTTTTTATGGTAGGTAGTCTATTCTTTTTCTTTATACCATATCTTCTGGTCACGGTACTTTTCTCGTCATATATGTATGTGGTGGTGTTGGAAAAAAAACAAGGTATTGCCGCGCTGCAAATGAGTTGTGCGATCGTGTGGCAAAATTTTTGGAAAATTTTGCTTCGCTGTCTTATGCTATGGTTATCTCTCCTAGTAGTCTCGGGAGTTATTAGCGGACTGTTTGGGAGTAGCAAAGAAGGGGAGTCGGCGGCGGGTTTACTTCAGTTTGCAGTCAGTATATTTTTAAATATCTATACGCTGACATATATGTATACCTTGTATCGACAGGCACGTGCCGCGTATGTGGAAAAGCCATTTAATCTGACCTGGTTATGGGTTATTGCAAGCCTTGGATGGCTCATACTCGTCTTAGCAGGGTTTTTGGGATTTCAGGCAATAGCTCAGGAGCGCGAGCGCAATATAGAAAATAACAGAAAATATGAGCAGCAATGGAAAGAGTTCAATGATACTATTGAAAAAGATCAGCAGTTGTTTGAGGAAGATTTTGATTGGAATGAACTGAATCCACCAGAACAAATTCCACAAAAGATTTGATTATTGGCTGCTTGTTTGATCGCTCACTCCCTGAACAGAGGCTGTCGGAGTCGGTGTAAGAGAAGGTGGCACTTCGGTTGGCGTGGGTATTTCTGAGGTGTTTTTATAGGTGAAATTACGTTCGATTGTTTGAGTCTCTCCAGATACGATACTCTTCACACGAAGTTCAAGTTTCTTTTGACCAGACGGTAGATTGTATATCACGATATTATTATCGGTATAATCGCTCCATGAACTACCATTTATCCTGTAGCTCCACACGACGCTACAATAGTCACCCTTTGCATATGTAATATCTACCTCAAGCGGGTTATCGCTCACGACAACTTCTTCTGTGGGTTTGGTAATCTCAATTTTACCTATTCCAGGCTCACATTCTTTTTCGCTTATAATCGTTTCATTTGGGATTGCTGTAGGTTCAGGTTGAGAGTCGCGCTCTCGAATGATCGTGACTACTGTCTGAGTAGGGGCTGGTGTTGGAGTAAGCGCGTCTTGTGTGCGTTTTTCCTGGATACTCAAATAGTTCATATATACGACAGTAAGTAGTACTGGAATAGAGAGTAGGGCAGTGACAAACTCTAGATAGTTTTTTTTATTGGGTAGATTTTTTATTTTTTGGTACATTTTATTCAAAGGGTTCATAGTCGTATTTTTATTCTACAACGTTTAAAGCCATAGATCAAGTTAAAGGTATAAAGAAAATATAAAAATTAGTAATAATTTTTGTTCTTAGGTTTTATTTTTATCTTCGTCATTAAACCAGTTGTAGTACATGACCGGTATAAAGAAAAGCTTTATGATACCGGAAAAGAGCAGTCCTGAGATGATTGCACCTCCGAGGCCGCGCCATAGCGGGTCGGCTATTGTGATAGGAAGCAGTCCACAGATGGTGGCCAGTGAGGTGAGGAGTACTGGCTCGAGTCGACTTCCTGATGCATCTACGATTGCAGGTGCAAGATCCATCCCTTCACGGACATTACTATTTATTTTTTCCATGACCACGATAGCATTGGTGACTACTATTCCAAAGAGGGCTAGTATCCCAATCAGTGCCGGGAATGAAAGAGGTGTACCTGTGAGACCAAAGATATAGAATACGCCCGAGACGGCAAGGGGGATCGTGAGCATCACGATTGCAGCCTGACGATATGAATTAAACTCAATCACCATCGTGATAAGAATAAGCAGGAATGAAAGCAACATTGCCTGTAAAATCGAATTTATTGATTTTTGATTTTCTTCATTGACTCCGCCTGTTTCCCAACGATAACCAGTAGGTAGCTCGAGTTTATTGGCAAATGTTTCAAGGTTTTTATTTACTTCCGTGAGTGAATATCCTTTTGTCACAGATGCCGTGACCGAAATAGTACGACGGGTATCTTCGTGAGTGATAAGTGTAGGGTTGCTGCCAAGCCTAAATTCCCCAAGTGAAATGAGTGGCACACTTCCATTTGGTGTTTGTATAGATAAGCTGGAAAGGCTTTCGGGAGTAGCCTTCTGTGTATCTAGTCGGAATACTACATCCTGTTCTTCTTCAAATCGGATAGAATCGAGAGTGAATCCGCTCGCATAGCTGCGAAGCCACAAACCCAAAGTGCCTCGGTCTATGCCTTCTGCAGCCATTTTATTTTCATCTGGGACAAATATTACTTTACTTGTACCGGCTTTTACAGATTTATTGACATTTGTGACGCCAGGTTGTGACTGGAGGTAAGTAATGATTCGATTTGCATAGGTATCTAGGGCTCCCAGATCGTTTCCTAAAAGTTTGATCTGAAGATCGGCGCCGGCGGGTGGGCCACCTGATAGTTCTTGCACAGATACTTTTCCACCTTCATAACTACCAAACTCTCTTCGAATTTCATCTGCAATTTCGATAGAAGTTGCCTTTCGTTCCGCGGGTTTTCCGACATTGAGAGTAAAGAG
>CAZPYR010000092.1:0-2775 GCA_964590815.1 uncultured Gammaproteobacteria bacterium
GAACGCATGATTAAGCTTGTAAACGCTCTTCTCAATATATCTCGTATTGAATCGGGGAAAATAATTATTGAACCTCATCCAACCGATATAATTACATTAGCAAAAGCAGCCATCCAGGAACTTGATCAAAAATTGCACGAAAAAAAACAAAATCTCATCATAAGTTTTCATAAAGATTTACCTAAGATCAGCTTAGATGAAAAACTTATATATGAGGTTTTTATGAATCTGCTTACAAATGCCATTAAGTACAGTCCTGAAAAGGGAGAAATAACTTTGTTTGTATCACGAAAAAAAGACATTATTTTGGTGCAAATTTCGGACACTGGATACGGCATTTCAGAAAAAGATAAGGAAAGAATTTTCCAGAAATTTTTTAGAGGAGAGAATATTTTAAAATTTGAAACAGATGGTACAGGGCTCGGATTATATCTTGTGAAAGCAATCATTGAGTCATCGGGCGGTAAAATATGGTTTGAAAGTAAAGTGAATAAGGGTACAACTTTTTGGTTTGAATTACCAATTAACGGTGTAGCGCCAAATAAAGGCACATTTACACTTTCAAAATAGTATGAAAATAACAAAACAATATACAATACTGATTGTAGAAGATGAAGAATTACTGCTACGGGCTGTATCAAAAAAACTTGAAATCAGCGGGTACATGACTGTAAGCTGTTGCACGGGCAAGCAGGCGCTCGATTACCTGGACAATTTTCCCGAGCTGCCATCTGCCATATGGCTTGACTACTATTTGAAAGATATGAATGGCTTAGAGTTTCTGGAAGCTGTGAAGAAAAATCCACGCTTTAAAGACATCCCAGTATTTGTGATAAGCAATTCGGCAAACCCGGAAAAAGTAAGCCGTATGCTCGCACTGGGTGCCACGAAATATTTGTTAAAAGCAGAATACAGATTGGATGATATTATAGTTGTACTGGGCAGTTTCATCGAAAGCAGTCAGCCGACATCTTAAGTACACAGAGAAGCAATAATCTTTCATAATCTTGTTGAAAAAGCTGTACAATATACTCTGCATATGGAAAAAGAATCCAGAATTGAGACAGCAAGGCGTTATTTGAACTACGTAGATGTAGCATCTATTATAGCTGGTGGACTACTTGGACTACCAGGTCTGGCTATGGGAGGCGTAGTGGGCGTGGCACTTGATCAATCGGTCGGCAAAGAAGCAACAAGATGGTGGAAAAATAGAAATAAAAAAAGTAGCTAAGCCGAAATAGTAATGATTGTATATCTTATAATGCCATTGGGCGCTGCGACGATTGCTTCCTGACCTACTTTACGGCCCATAAGTGCTTGTCCAACTGGTGAACGGTGGGAAAGCTTCTTATTCGCTGGATCTGCTTCATGCTCACCAACAATACTGAATATAATATCTACGTTGCCGTTATTCACTGTTACTTTTGAACCTATGGCAACATAATCTGATTGTACAGCTTGCGCAATTACTGCATGATCGAGGGTCTTTTTTAAGAATCGAATACGACTATCTGTTGAGGAAACACGTCGGCGGGCTACCTTATAGGCCTCATTTTCACTACGATCTCCGAGTTCACTGGCGCGACGCAACTCTTCGATATACGCTGGTCGTTTGCTCTCAAGATCTGCAAGTTCTTCTTTCATTTTGTCATATCCGTCTTGGGTAAAAGGTACTGTGTATCGTGCTGTCATATGGGTATATTATATAGTATATCCGTCCTGAGCAAAGAGCATCGCTTCAGCTTACATTTGAGAATCATATCAGCTGTGTATAGCCCATGTCCATCAAATTGACGAGCAAGTCGGGGTTTTATTGCTGAAATAAACCTATAGTATTTGATTTTCTCCCTTTAGACTGCTATAATAACCTTTCATATGGTTGAAAATGACGACCTTTCTCATTATTACGCGGTTCATAGAAACAATTTAGGCACGAGAATCCTCGATGAAAGAGGTTTTCTTTCTGATGTTGAACCTCACGCAAGCAATATTGACTCTTTACTACGCAAAGAGCTCTTTATTAGCGAATTTTTAATGTCTGTGGAGGCTATTCAGCCAAATCAAGAATTGGAACAAGGTTTAGATATAGCCAGAGAATATATAAACGTATTAAGAGGTAGAAATGGCTTATCTGAATTGCCCTTTGAACAGCAACATGTGCTTCTTTTGGAACCTGAAACTTTTGATACTTATTATCAACAATTTATTGGTAAGCCAGCTAAAAGCACTTTAGGATTTGCATCTCGATTACTCGATTCTGTTGTGCTTAAATATGATGTTAACGATAATGCATATATTCAGACATCCTTGGGTTTTCATGAATTAATGCATAGATGGTTGGAAATAGACAGCCGTGTATTTAATACGACAAGTACGGATCAAGGATACCAAGTCATGACCGAGCCGAGAAGATCTGGGTTATCTGTGCATCAATCAAATAGAGACGAACATGGTCGAAGCTACTATCAACGAGGTGTCGTATTGAATGAGTTGAGCAACTACTTATTGCAACTTGGATTATTAAATACGTTATGCACAGATGTTGAGCACGAAGGTGTATTTAGGAATGAGATTCAGGCACGCAATCAACTACTAGCAGAAGAGGGGATGAATGAGGAATATGCTTTATTGGGTGTACAAGGTAAACAAGTAGTACTCAATAGATCTGTTTTACATTATGATAAAAATGGCGTACCTCTCATCAAGAAATATCCTTTATTTCCTATCATGATGCAACTCGCTACTGATTTAAATACTTTTTGTACAGATGAGACT
>CAZPYR010000092.1:2785-4717 GCA_964590815.1 uncultured Gammaproteobacteria bacterium
GAACAGAATAAATTGCGGACATTGATAGACCGACATTTAGGCACAGGGTTTTTTAAAAGAATTAAGGATACTCCCTATGAACCAAGCGAAATAGTCCAACTATTGGTAGATATTCAAAGTAATTTATACAGAGTGAAATAACTGATTTCGATAATCCATCCAATCGGCACTTGTAGTAAAATGTTGCAATCCTATAACATTTATAAGTCGTTGGGCATAGAAATCTGGTTGTTTATCTTTTTCCTGCATATAGGTATCATACTGATTTATAATATCCAGCCATACATTCCAGTCGTAAGGATGTTCGGGAAGTGCATAAAAATAATCATCTATCACATCGATTTGATTATTGGGACTGGACGCAAGCGTAAATATATCGGGAAAATACTGGTAATAGTTAGCCTTTTTTGAATCAAATTGTTGTACTCGAATATTGTCCGAAAAACCATAGCTTCGCAAAAGAGCGTCGAGACCGCTTACAATCACATTTTGCGTATAGGGGAAGTTTCCCTTCATCATCAGAATACCGTCTACATCTGATATTCCCGGTATCGCAACACCGTACTGGACACTTCCGACGATGCCAAGGCTGCACATATTTTCATACTGTTGGGAAAGATGTGCGCATTCGTCTAGGAAATTTTTATTGTATTGTTGTAGTGCATGAAAGCTCTGCATACTATAGTAAGAGTGCCCTTTATATGTGGCGTAGGCATCATGTATTTGTTGGGCATAATCCGCATGCTTCTGCCTCTGAAAAGAGAAAAAGCTTTTGAGTGTGGAGATGGAATCAGGATTCTGAGATAGCTCGTAGCGTGAATGTTCTTTTTGACTCATAGCAAATATTATATATCTAAATTTGCAAATTGCACGTTTAAATACGTATAATGCCTACATGAAATATAGAAAACTAGGAAATACTAACATTGATGTATCTGTCATTTGTCTGGGCACGATGAACTGGGGGGAGCAAAATACAGAAGCGCAAGCTCATGAACAAATGGACTATGCAGTAACGCAAGGAATCAACTTTTTTGATACTGCCGAAATGTATCCTATCCCACCTCATGCTGAGTCACAGGGGCGCACGGAAACCTATATAGGAAACTGGCTTAAAAAAACAGGTAAAAGAAACGATCTTATCATAGCTTCAAAAGTAGCTAGTCGTTCGGACAATTATCATGTGCGGGGTGGAGAAGAACCACGACTCAATAAAAGTAATATACAAAGAGCTGTTGAGGGATCTTTGAAGCGGTTGCAAACAGAATATATCGATCTTTACCAGTTGCACTGGCCCGATAGAAAGACAAACTATTTTGGCAAGCGGAGCTACCAGCATGAGGCGCAAGATGAATATTATGCACTGGAAGAAACACTTGAGGCGCTGGACGAACTTGTTTCTGAAGGCAAAATACGCTATGTCGGACTTTCAAACGAAACGGCCTGGGGTGTGATGGAGTGTTTTAGACTATATTGGACAAAAGGGATGCCGCGTATGCAGAGTATCCAAAATCCCTATAGTCTTCTCATGCGTGAATATGAGACAGCACTCGCCGAAATCAGTATACGAGAAAAAATCAGTCTCCTGGTATATTCTCCTCTTGCCCATGGTGTGCTCACCGGCAAATATATAGGAGGCAAAATGCCAGAAGGCTCACGTTTCCACTACTCGGGAGGCCGAAATCATGAACGCTATAACCCGGCTCATGCGCAACCTGCTATTGAGGCGTATGTACATCTGGCAAAAAAATACAATCTAGATGCCGCTCAAATGGCCTTGGCCTTCGTAAACAGTCGGGACTTTGTAACAAGCAATATCATAGGCGCTACCTCTATGGAACAACTAAAAACAGATATCGCAAGTATTGATATAGAGTTATCTGGTGAAGTAATACAGGAAATAGAGCAGATACACAAAATGTATCCAAATCC
>CAZPYR010000093.1:0-4594 GCA_964590815.1 uncultured Gammaproteobacteria bacterium
ACTGTGGCATACGATATGTGGTGAAAAAATGTCAATACATTTGTCAGAATGGCCTTTGGTAGATAGCAGTGCTCTGAAAGAAAGCTCCGTCACGATCCCGGTGCAGGTAAATGGTAAAATGCGAGGTACTATCACGGTCCCGCTTGATACTTCAGAGGAAAATGTACTTGAAGAAGCGAAAAAAGATGATAAAATACGACCACATTTAGAGGCTGGCTCTGTGAGGAAAGTGATTTTTATAAAAAATCGGATACTCAATGTGATTGTATGAAGTCGGTAAGTCTGTTAGTAAGTTCATTAGTCGATAAGTCTATTAGTCAGTCAGTGGCTCTGAAATAGTACTTCGTTTATGAAGTATCGGACTAATTAACGGACAGACTTACTAACTTACGGACTGATGGGCTAACGTGTTTGTATTTCATCATAACAGAAGGTCCACAATTGTTTTATATAGGCGACATATCCGCGATAGGAGTATACATCGGCGAGTAGAAATAATAGGCCAATAAAACCCCGCAATAATCCTATCTTTTCATTTCGGAGCGTATTGTATCCTGTGAATTCTGTATAAAAAACCTTTTTATTGTGTTCAATCATGTATGCATTTAGGGCGGTCTCAAGCTGATATCTGCGTGGGTGCTTTTTATAGACATTTTCTAGATCCTGTCTTTTCATCAGTCGAAACCCAGACAGTACGATGTCCTGTCTACAAGCTTTGGTGATCCAGGTGCCCCGTGTACTTCGTAAAATGAGCATATCTACCTCAGGATGCGCAAGCATCAGTCTACATGCATTGTCAATTTCTTCAATGTTGAGCCCCTTAAAATCCGCATCAACAAGCAGTATAAGATTTCCACTAGTAGCATCTATTCCTTCAAAAACAGCAGCGCTTTTTCCTTTATTTGTAGCTATTTTAATGAGATTGACCGGAAGATCATACTTTTTAAGATCTATTTGTGGATTATCTGTCGAGCCATCATCCACAGCTACTATTTCAGCTAGGTCGTGAGATTGAGAAAGTATTTCGAGGGTCGTATATATGCGTGGAACTTCATTAAAGAAGGGGACAATGCAGGAAATAAGGGGAGTTGCCATTAGGCTATTGTATCACTAAAATCGCAGTTAAAATTATGTAACTGCGTAAGGGTTGAATAAGGAATATTATTTTCTTTTGCTATTTTTGGACATTTGTTGGGGGAGAAATGCGATAGTTACAGCTGAGATTATGAAAAAGAGCCCAGATACTTTAAGATGATCATAAAACTCCTTTGTACATGTATATCCGCCTCCAAGGCATCCGATCTCTGAAAGTGAGCCAATAAGGAAAGCAAAGATACCAATAAGAAATATAAAAATTATAAAGAGACCTTTCTGAATAACGGATAATTTGTATCTGCTTGACAGGATAACAAATGTAGCAACAAAAAGGTAAGGCAAAAAGCGAATAATACCCAATGATGTAAGGATAGAACTATCCGCAGCTATTACGCATAGGAATAGTCCTGTTACTATCAGATAAACTAAGCGAGTATATACTATATATTACCAGTATGGAGGTTTCAAATCAGTTTTGCAATGTATTCTCCCTCTTGTGAGTATCATACTATTAATTTCATATTATGAATAACACATTGACACGTTTGATCATTTTTAGTACAATATAGACATGTTTGATCAAATAAATACTTCTAAAATGTATACGCCAGAGCAGGTAGCAGAGATGCTACAACTCAGTAAAAATACTGTATATGGACTGATTGGAAAAGGCGAAATCATTGCGAAGAAGCTAGGGAAAGTATATCGAGTACCCGCGGCATCCCTTTCTTTTATCTGGACTGGTTTGGATTACGATTTATACGCAGGCGAACTTGAAGATAAAAAGAATATGCTTTCGATACATAATGAATTACAGAAGGTGAGAAAGCATCGCTAGATATATGAATATCTTTATAGATTCAGATGTGGTGATTTCATCATTATTGTCCGATAAAGGAGCCTCTTTCCAGTTGTTATACAAGAAAAATTTGTATTTATATATATCTTCACTTTCTTACGCAGAACTCAACATAGTAATACAAAGATTTGATATCTCTACAGCTCGTTTGGATGCACTTATAAAAAAACAGTTGAAGACGATTGAACTTGATATTACAAAAGAAAAGATGCATAAGGATTATGATAGATATGTCGCAGATTATAATGATGCGCATATTGTGGCTGGAGCACATAGATCGAATGCTCGTTTTCTGATCTCATACAATCTCAAACATTTTAATCGTGAGTTAATTCAGAAAGACTTTGATTGTATAATCATGACACCGGGCAGTTATCTTCAATATTTAAGAAGTTTGAATATGTGAGTCCGCCGAGACTCGAACTCGGAACCAATCCCGATACGCTTTGCTATCGGGACTGCTCTATGTGAAGTTATGATGGGTGAGTCCGCCGAGACTCGAACTCGGAACCAATAGCTTAAAAGGCTACTGCTCTACCATTGAGCTACGGACCCATTTATGAAAGTACTATTTTACCATATTAGTATCATCTTGTGATAAGCTAATTTCTTTTATTTCACAATTAAATTTAAGATCCTTTTTGGAATGTAGATTACTTTATAATCTGCACTGGTTACAAATTTACTAACCTTTTCATCTTGTAAAGCTTTCTTTACAATAACTTCTTGATCTGTATCTTTTGCAGAAATTTCAATTGTACTTCTAACTTTTCCATTTATTTGAACTGGAATAGTAATTGTTTCTTCTTTTAATAATGTTTCATCTACTTTTGGCCATTCTGATGAGTGAATTGAATGCCTTTCTTCAAAAACTGTTTTCCAAATTTCTTCAGCAATAAACGGTGCATAAGGAGCTAGTAATTTTAAGAAATTTTTAGCGTTTTCTTTACGTATCTTTTTATTTTCCCATTCGTTTATAAACTCCATCATAGAAGCTATAGCTGTGTTGAATTTTAATTCTGGAGTATCTGCAGTAACTTTCTGGATTGTTTTTTGTAACTTTACTATTACATTTTTATCCTCTTGTGACGCATCAGCAATATTGTTATGAAACATATTCCAAACACGGTTCAAGAAACGATATGCTCCATGCACATTTTTAGGGTCCCAAGGCTTACTTTGATCTAAAGGCCCCATAAACATTTCATAGATACGAAGCGTATCTGCACCAAATTCTTGTATAACATCTGTAGGATTGATGACATTTCCCCAACGTTTACTCATTTTTCGTCCATCTGGGCCTAAAATAGTTCCCATATGCCGCATCGTATAAAATGGCTCATCAAAATCTATCATTTTTTTATCAAAAAAGAATTTTGTAAAGAACCGTGAATACAATAAATGAAGGACTATATGTTCTGCTCCAATCATATATAAATCTGTAGGTAACCAAGCATTTGCTTGTTCTGAATCGAATACTTTTTTGTCATCGTTTGCGGACAAATGTCTAAAAAAGTACCAACTAGAATCTACAAACGTATCCATTGTATCTACCTCGCGACGCCAACCTTTTCCATATTTTTCTTCTGCAGATTTATGGAATTCTTCTGAATATGTTAATGGTGATTCACCAGTTGGTTTAAAATTGACATCATAAGGTAACAAAACAGGAAGATCGGATTCATCAACCGGATGTACATTTCCTTCTGGGTCATATACAACAGGAATAGGAGCACCCCAGTATCGTTGACGAGAAACTAACCAATCTCTTAAACGATATGTAGTCTTACCATTACCAATCTTTGTTTTTTCTAGTTCTGATATGATTTTTACCTTTGCTTCTTTGGTTTTTAGACCATTAATGAGCTCGGAGTTAACGACAGTACCTTCTTCTGTAAAAGGTAGCGTTTCTCCGCCTTCTACAACTTTCACGACCGGAATATCATATTTGTGAGCAAATGCAAAATCGCGTTCATCATGAGCTGGAACCGCCATAATTGCACCAGTCCCATAGGTAATAAGCACATGATCACCGATCCAGATTGGCATTTTTTTACCATTGAATGGATTAATTGCGTAAGCACCTGTAAATACGCCACTTTTATCTTTTTCTAGTCCAGTTCTTTGTAATTCTGTTTTCTTTTTTGTATTTTCAATATATTCTGTAACAGTATTTTTTTGTTCTGATGACACAATTTTTGTAACTAATTCATGTTCTGGAGCTAATACCATATATGTTGCTCCATAAATAGTGTCAGGTCTTGTTGTAAAAACAGTTACAACTTCATTAGATCCTTCAACTTTAAAGTTTATTTCAGCACCAATACTTTTTCCAATCCAGTTCCTTTGTTGTTCTTTAGTACTTTTTGGCCAGTCTACTTTATCTAAGTCTGCTTCTAATCTGTCAGCATACTCTGTGATTTTAAAAAACCACTGTTTCATATTTTTCTGAATAACTTCAGTACCACAACGCTCACATTTACCATCTACAACTTGTTCATTTGCTAACACAGTCTGGCATGAAGGACACCAATTCACCGGAGCATTTTTTCTGTAAGCCAAACCCTTTTTATAGAGCTGCAAAAATACCCATTGCGTCCATTGATAATAGTCAGGCTCAGAAGTTACCACAGACTTGTC
>CAZPYR010000094.1:0-4582 GCA_964590815.1 uncultured Gammaproteobacteria bacterium
GATAAAACCTATATAGATAATTACCTCTCTCAAAATGAACCTCCTAAACAATATCAGATATTTTATCGATACAGGTCTAAATTGAGTATAGATTTCTTCAAATGACGATAGATGTGATAGTAATCACACTGCACAAAAAATACGCAATTTGGTATATAATAGCACCATGGTACATACGGTAGAAACAAAATTGAAAACATTTTTCCAGAATCATACAAGTAAAAAATTTAAAAAAGGAGAAGTCCTGATGCGTCAACAGGAAATGCCTGAAGGCATCTTTTTCCTCTCAGAAGGGGTTGTCCGTATGTATACTGTCTCTCAGGACGGTGAGGAATACGAGCTAAATGTATACAAATCGCCTTCTTTTTTCCCCGTGGGCTGGCTTATCAATTCTTCAGAAAATAGATACTACTATGAGGCTACGATAGATAGTACTGTATATATTGCGCCTAAAAATGAGTTCTATACATTTTTGCAGAGCAATCAGGATGTAATTTTTGATTTACTTCAAAGAGTCTATCGCGGTCTGGAAGGCTATTTTGTCCGTATGGAGACATTGCTTGCAGGAGTCGCATACTATAAAACAATTGCGGAAATCATCATCTCCACCCAACGTTTTGGAGAGCCTGCCGCTACACCTCGTAGTCATCATGTTAAGCTCACTCATCACCAGATTGCCTCTCGTACGGGTTTAAGTCGAGAAACAGTCACTCGTGAGATCCGTAAATTACAGAAAAAAGACTTAGTGGCATATGAAGGAGATCAACTTACCGTCCTAGATTTACAACTTCTTCAAGACGAGCTCTCAAATTCATAGAGTTATTATAAAATCTGATACATTTTCTGGATATGACACAGATTAGCCTTAAAAAGCTCGAATCATATTCTACACCAACGGGCTTGCAGGCAGAGAATGCTTTATTGGATTCACAAGAATATCCAGCAAAAAAGTATCAAACGGCGCTTATTATTGGACGTTTTCAGCCCTTACACCGAGGTCATATTTATCTTTTGCATTGCGCTCTTCGGTATGCTTCGTCGCTCATTATTTGTATTGGTAGTAGCAATGTACAGAATCTTGATAATCCATTTACCATCCAAACTCGTGAGGATCTTTTGAAGAGAGCTATCGCACGTGAAGGTCTACTACCTAAGGTTCATCAAATTTTTTCACTCCCTGATAGTCCAGATGATAGCGTATGGTTAGCTACCGCCATACAAAAGGCAGGTGTTTTTGATTTAGTCATAGGTAATAATGAATGGGTCAATCAGTTGTTCGGTGATGCTGGCTATAACGTGCAGAAGATTCCTTTGTTTGAAAGATCGACATATGAAGGTAAAATAATTCGTGAAAAATTGCGCAAAGAAGGTGCGTTACGTTAACTATTATTACATTGTTGGATAGCTTTGTGAGCATAGAATTTTACGGCCGGCAATATCTGATATTGTGGATTTTCTATATCTAGAAGCGTAAACCAGCGTATTGCATGATGTTCCTTTTCAGACAGTTTTATTTTATCTGTGTGAGCTTTTACAATATAGGTCATACCTATATGTTTATGGGTCGCGGAAATATCATGGATATCAAGAAAAGTAGGTGCATACAAAAATTTTGTTCCAGGAGAGGAAATTGTAGGTTTATTCCCTAGTATTTCAATATCTATTTCAGTAAGGCCTGTCTCTTCAAAAAGTTCAGCATACAAGGCTTCTTCTGGGTCTTGATCAAGCTCTACGTGTCCACCGGGAGGTAGCCATTTATTGAGTTTTTTATGATGTACAAATAGTATGCGAGAATCGAAAACAACATAAGCTGCAATTGTCAGATCTATATAGTCATGAATATGAGGCATAAGCTATTGTCATTTATAAATGTATACGATATTATCAATATAGTATACTTACTCTTATGATAGACGTAAATAATCTAGGTTTTCAAATACCAACTCTTTCAGATTTGCTCACGTTTGGCATTCGTGGCTTTTTTGCAGTTGCCGGCATTGCAGCGTTATTTTATATGTTGACTGGTGCTTTTTACTGGATTATTTCTGGCGGAGATAAAGATAATATTAAGGCTGCACGTGAGCGTATTCAGGCTGCAGTCGTCGGTATGGTTCTTATTGTCGCAGTGCTTGGGGTGGTATGGACACTCGAACAAATTGTTTTTAATAGACGTATTTGTCTAGGTCTTTCATGCCCAATCCAGATTCCGACACTTCTTAAATAAGCTGAGTTTTTTATACCTGTCGTTTAATCGGAAGACTAAAATAGAATGTAGATCCGCGTCCTTCCTCGCTTTCAACCCCTAATTTGCCATCATGTCTTTTTATAATTTCAGATGAAATATAAAGACCTAACCCTATTCCTGGAAACGTTTCTTGTTTGTTTTCGGTTACTCTAAAAAAGCGTTCAAATATTTTTGTATTATTTTGACCCGATATACCGATACCAAAATCTGTTACTGAAAATGTTATGTGAGTCTCATCGCTACGGCTTTTGACCAAAATAGAATCAGCATGAGGTGAGTATTTTATTGCGTTTGAAAGAAAATTGATCATGACTTGGCCTATCCTATCGCGATCACCGAATATTTTTTCAGTATCTCCAAGTTGGGCTACGATATGGTGTTTTTCTGTAGTTCGCTGCATTTCTTCTACTATTTCCTGAACCAGTATATTAAAATCAAAAAAATCTTCATGAAACTGTATTTTCCCAGTGTCAATTTTAGTGACATCGAGTAAATCTTGGATAAGCAGATTTAATTTGTTGATTTGATTGTCCATTTTGGCCATATATTCAGCTGATTGGTCATCACCTTTCTTTTTGAAGCGAGATTGCATGATTTGTACATACGCTTTAAGGCTGGTGACCGGTGTTTTGAGCTCGTGGCTTGCGATACCGATAAAATCATCTTTTTGGCGGTCGAGTCTGCGCCGTTCGGTGATATCTGCAAAGACAATTACAATCAGTTGGAGCTCTCCATTTTGTCCGTATATAGCCCGTACTCTGGAGATACACCAAAATTCTTTTTTAGTTATTTTATTTCGAAAGCAAAGTACAGCCTCAGCTTCCTTTTCTCCTCTTAGCACCCGACCCACTGGCAGACTCTTTGAAGAAAAAATTTCACCAGCCTCATTTATTATTTCAAAGTTTTTATCGAGTTCGCGCAACGTGTAAAATTTGTTTCTTTTACCTTCATAACCATACAGTTTGAGTGCAGTGGGATTGGCATATACAGGTTTTCCTTCACCATCACGTACAATGATGCCATCTGCCACATTCTCCAAAATGGTGTGTAGTTCCGTTCGGGCATTATTGAGCTGTTCTCCCACTCGTTGCAATTTTTTGGTTTTGATATAGCTCCTAAATTGCTCACGTTGCAATGCTTCACAAATAATACTTATAAAAAATCCTCCCAATGTGAAAATGACGAGTGCTATTTTGTCTTCCCAAAGGGACGTCTCAAATGTATTATATGGGTAGAGTAAAAAATAGAGTGAGCCTACTGCAAAAATAAGAGTTGAAGTTATGCCTGGAACGAGGCCGCCACCTAGTGCACAGAGCACGAGTGCGGGGTAGAAAATGATATACGTATTTCGATGCCCGCCAAAAAAAGATAAGAAATAAATCCTTATAAAGAGGATGGTGAGACTAAAGATTGTAAGGATGATAAATTTCGCAAACGAACGATAAATACTGTTATGAGGAACATAGTAGTCGCTATCCAGTAGTGCGAGAGATCTTTTTTTTATATATCCCAGATTCATATCGATATTGTAACAGGTCACTGCTCTATACAGATTACGCTACAGTATCAAAGAAGTATGTAAGAGGATGGTAAAAAATGCAAAGTAACGGTTATTGTGGCGGCAAGGGTAGCTGTATCGTATCAATTATTTTTTTATAAAGAGCCTCTGAGATGCTATATTCATCGCTTTCGCTCGTTGCTATATAGCCCCCTACAATATAGGTGCGATCTTTTTGATGGATGAGATATCGGTATTCTTTGGTACCTGCCGGGAATTCCCATGGTTTCATATTTATGTATGCCATCGCCATATTACCTCCTATTTTCATATCAGGAAGACGAGTAAATGTGACATATTGTTCGAGCTCTTTTTCTTCACCTGCCACTGGTTTGGTATCCCCTACTTTCATGGAGACAAGTGAATCTAGATGTGTTTTATTAAAATTGTATATTTGTCCGTCTTTATTTTGATCACCTTCAAGAATCGCGGAAACATAGATGAAATTACTCGGTCCTTGTCCTAGGGTTTGTACCTTTTTGACAATACGTTGGGTATTCAGTCCGTAGTCTGATATTTCAAAATTTGTGGGATAACTGATACTAAACTGAGTTTTGCCATCGGTATATGTTTGCCATCCTTTGGGGATTCTTGCATGGGTGGCCGACTCTTGAGTTATGGCAACTTCTCGCTCTTTAGTGGGAGCTTGTACTTTATTGCGAAAGAGTACAAATAACAGTACAACAATCAGTATCGGAATAAGAATTTTTCTATTCATAGTTTTATTTATAATACTATATTTTTTCATACACCTCGAGGGTTTTTTCAGCTACTTCTTT
>CAZPYR010000095.1:0-4479 GCA_964590815.1 uncultured Gammaproteobacteria bacterium
AGCGTTCCTGGATCCCGAATCATCCGCCAGCTGGCGGACGGGATGACAATATCACGGGTAACAACTGAATAATTACATATTTATTATTGTATCAGATCTGTGAAAATTGATTTACTCAAAGCGAATGGCATCGATAATCTCATCAAAAATCCTTTTCTCAGGCTTCCCAACCCCCTTAAATATGAGTTCATAATACTGCTCATCTCGACTAAATCGGACCACTTGGTACGCGCATGTTTTACCACAGGCTACAATATGTTTTTTAGTGGCGATCTCTCCGGCAATGGTGGTATCTTCGGATTTTATACTTTGTATTGGCACAGTGAGTGAGTCATATTGTATGACGAGTTGACTTTTGTTTTTTATAGGCTCATAGTCTTGTGGCTGTGTATGTACGATAAACAGCTGGTCTCCCCAGATTACTTCATGCGTTGTTTGGGAGCTTATACGAAGACCTGAAGGATAGTACATACGAAGACCCAAATCGGGAAACTCGGAAAAGCCAGCCCGACTGACCGCTGGCTCTAAAGGTATAAACTCGGTCGTAGCTATGATATCAAGCACGGTCTGTCTATTGGCTTTATACACATTCATCTCGGGGGTAAGCGTCCTCAACGTGATATCAAATGGATTTGTGCTATGCTCTCTGGCCAGATGAAAGCTTTTCTGTTTATACCCTATTATTTTTTCTTCCACTTCATACGTTTTCCCCTGTATATCTATAAGGATCGTGTCATCCCCTGGTACGACTTTACCGAGTATATTTGGTATCTCACCATGTGAATATATCAGCTCAAACTCATGTCCTGGCGGATAGACGTGAGTGCTATTTATAAACCCATCTTTTTCCTCGATACTCCACTCTGCAGGATAAGAAAATCGGTAGCCCTTGGATGCATTTTCAAATACGCGCCAATTTTGTCTGGTACGATCGGGTGAGGGATTGAAATGCACAGTGGTGCCTAGTACATTGGAAGTCGATGACGCGTGATACTCTACAATACCTTGTCTGAGATAAAAAAAAGTACCCATAATCATCCAGACGGTTGCGGTAGTAAGAGTAAGTGCGTGAAAGAAGCCAATTTTATTCATAAACTCACCCCTTCCCCTCTCTTATATTAAGACAGGGAATTAAAAATCATATAAAACACAGTTTTAGTAACTGATTAGTATTAATGATTGCGAGATCTTGAGCTATTGTCAAGAGGTGTAGGGTTTATATTGCTTTTTCAAAAATTCGGGCAGGATTGTATCTTTTTCTTTATCTACATTGGTCTTTGGAGCAAAAAAGTGCTTTCCCATCTTCCCCAGTGTATTTTTCCAAAAGCCAATGGAAAAAAAGTTTACTTTGGTCTGGTTGGGATCAAAGTCGAGCATATGCCCAAGGAACTTGTAGCCCATGTAGAAAATATATTTAAAATCGTGGAAACTGCGAATTCTCGCAAACTTTCTAAATACATATTGTGGTGTCATGAATGTGGCATAGAGATCTTGCTCTAGCTCAAGTAGTTTTTCTTCGGAAAATGGTATTTTCATGACAGCCCGACGCATATGAAATTGCTCATAGTCTTCGGTGGTAAGCCAACCTTTTTCTTTACATTCGCGAAATAGTGGCGTGCCTGGATATGGCATGATGATGGTGGTCTGGATTGTATTGTAGTAGCCTTTTTTGAGAGCATATTTGGCTATTTCGATAGTTCTTTTTGCGTCTTCATAAGACTCCCAAGGGTACCCAAGCATGATGGTGATGTGTGGCTCAAGGCCCGCTTGAGTCGCCATGGCGGGCCCAATGATTGCGTCTTCTTCTTTGGTCCCTTTATCGAGTTTATCGAGAGTTTTCTGATTGCCAGACTCCATGCCATAGAGGATAAATCTAAATCCAGCTTTCCCCATGAGATCGTACAACTCTTGTGAACGAATAGCGTTAAATCTCATATTGCACCCATACACCACTTTTTTATTGTACCCACTTTCAATGAGCAACTCGCAGAACTGTTTTAGTTTATTGCCGACAAACATGGTGCCCGCATCATCAAATATCTCTTTCACCCCATAATTATCGACCACATGTTTTACTTCGGCAAAAAGTCGCTCCGGCGTGAAGCTCCGATAAGAACCGATGGGATTTATGGTATGATCCCACACACAGAATGTGCAACGGTTCCACCAGCAATCGCGACCACTATACATATAGGTGCCAGGAGTGTATTTATAGTTACCATTGGCATAGGCATATAGTTTCCATTTGGTGAGATCGCGATCTACAAAGGGTAGCTTATTGAGATCATGTTTGAGGGAGGCTACGCCTGAGTGGTATATAACTTCACCACTATCCAATTTCTTCTCTCTTCTCTCTTCTCTCTTAACTGTTATCTCTTTATTATTTTCTCTCCAGTACACTCCCCCTTCAAGAGGTTCGCCTTGAGTGATATGGTTGAGAAGGTTTACCGAAACAAAATCGTAGTCGCCGCCTTTTATGGCGTAGTCTACAGGGCTATTTTCAAAAATTTCATAGGGTAAGTAGCTGATATGATCACCTACCCAGATAAGTTTGAGCTTGGGAAGACGTTTTTTTATGTCTGCAATCTGTTTCCAGTGAAATTTGACCACGGGAGACTTGGTCTCTACCATGAGAAAATCGGGGTCTACTTTCTTGAGTTCATCTATCCATTCTTCATAGGTTTGCCTTTGCGCTATACCATCCATCCAGTACACATCATAGCCATGCGCTTTTAGATTGGACGCCGCATAGGCCGGCACCATAGGGTAGATATAGGTTGGAGCATTGAAAAACTGAAACTGTCTATTCTGAGAAAGTAAAGGGACTCCTCTTTTAGATTCTATAGGTGGATATCCAACGACGATTTTTATAGAAGATTTTGGATTCGCCATTTATACCATTGTCGCATACTTGCTTCAAATTCACAATATTAAATATGTCAGTAAGAAAAGTAAGGAAATTATAGTATAATACATATTCGTTATGTATAAATATTCTTTATATATACATATATATAGAATATGCACATTAACATAGCTAACGAGCAACATTGCCCTGTATTTTATAAAGCATATGTCTGTACCTGTGTTTTGTGAAGTACAGAGCATGTTGTATAGCGATGGACTTCAAATTTATACTGTTTCGTAACACATAGTAAAGGAGAATCGTATGTTACGAAGAATTTTGACTGCGTTGTTTGTATTGCTTACGGCGTTGTTCGTGTCTTTAGTATCGGTGAAAAATGTATCCGCTCATGAAATCCCCAATGATGAGCCCGTGCCACGGGTAGAAGCCCGTGAGATGACTGCAAAGGACAGTTTGTGTGTAGAGGGCGTCGATTCCAGTTTCAACAATTACAATCAGCATTCGTTGCAGATTGTAGTACTAAACTTCATCGGCAACGAAGCGGTATCTGCAGCCGATGCGGTGACACGTGCCGGGCAACTGGCGGTGGAAGCCAACGAATATTTCAACAACGGGATGGACATTCATGGGTATGGAGGAAAGCTTATTTTTTCCACGATGCCAGGTGACTGTTCTACACCCATGATTTATTCGCTTGACGTTTCTCAGAATGAGGTGACGCTTCCCATCAACGGTGAAAATAGCATTGACCCTTTCATCAAGGGTAAATTGCAAAACAACAACCTATGGAAGGAAAATCGTCGCTACGTCGCCATATTGAATCTCAAAGATGAGAACACCGACTACTGTGGCTTGGCGGCCTATTATAATGATGGCCAGAAAGATGCCAAGCAAAATGCCATCAACACAACGACCAATTTCATGCAAATTGCGCCGTGGCAAGGCACAAATTGCAATCAGGGTCGTGTAATTGTCCATGAATTTGGACATAGTGTCATGGATGCTATCAAGACAAATGTGTTTCGGATTGGTCCTGGGATTGGAGGGCCTGGTGTATTTAGTGAGAATGAACCAAATCCGTTTGGGCATTACAACGGTGCTCATTCTGCGGAAGCTGTAGATGTGATGAATCCAGGTGGCGGCATACGGCCAACATATGTTTTTATGACAGGTTGGGCAACGCCGTATAAGGAATATTTTGGTTGGGAGTACTACTATCCCCGCCTTATTGACCCGGCGCGTGGTACGTATTGCGATCCCAATCCTGTCATAGGTGGTTTCTTGCATACGTACTACAATGCCTGTGATGTGGAAGGGAATGGTTCTCCGTACTTGCGTCTCTGGCAGGAAAAAATGCCGGACGGCAAACCAGTAGTAATCTGCAAACAAGAGTTGGGGGCTACAGATTCCCGTTTCCATGCCTTAAAACTGTGTCTGCATCGTGAAACAGGTATCTTGTGGTTGTCTGCAGGCTTACGGAATGAGAGTTTGTTAGAGCAATCAGAAACTTGGCATACATGGGGGCAGCGCTGCGTGATGCCGCTCTATGAAGAAGAAATGGAAGGCGGTTTTGGTAGCTCTTTTCCAGAAGGTACGCTCAATGCCAATCATGC
>CAZPYR010000096.1:0-1148 GCA_964590815.1 uncultured Gammaproteobacteria bacterium
AAAATGGTGACAGTGGCCGGACGATCAAACGCTGGTTTGACGAGATTAAATTTACGACTAGAGCAGGCAAAGGGGTAACACTGAGCCAGATTTATCTCATGCTAAAAAATTCATTCTATTATGGCGAGTTTGAGTATCCGATCGGCACTGGTGCATGGTACAAAGGTCAGCACAAGCCATTAATCACAAAAGAATTATTTGACCGGGTGCAAAAACAACTTATTGTTCCACAAAAATCAAAGTGGGGAGGCAAAAAGTTTGATTACAAGGATTTATTCAAGTGCGCATGCTGTGGAGCGAGTGTTATCGGTGAAGAAAAATATCGTAAGCGAAAAGTTGGAGCACCACGTCATCACATCTACTACCATTGCACCAGACAAGTAAATTACGAGTGTCCTGAGCCGTATGTAAGCCAAGAAGAACTAACAAAGTCTATCTTGCGATATATCAGCTTCATAGAAACAGCACGACCTCAAACATTAAAACTATCTGACAAGCTAAAACGGTCAATGCAATCATATAAGGAGATCCGGGATGCAATTCTTCTCCAGCAAGATGTTGATCCGGACAAGAAACTTATGACCTTTACGGAGTACGCAAAGCATACATTAAAAAACGGAACTATTTTAGAAAAACGAGAAGTTATTCAAACACTTGGCAAGCAGCTATATCTTCACGACAAGGGAATTGCTTCAGCTCCCATACGATAATTACTCTTCCTGAATAAACTGAGCGAACTCTCTTCCGTAATGAGAAGGCTTAACGAATGGAGAGTTTTGAGTATTATGACCAATTCTTCCACCCGTGGTGTCTAATAAAATGCCCTGACTCATGAGGGTATAAATATTATCGATCCGATTGGAGTTTTCCCCATATATTTGATAATTTTGACCCGTTTCATCGAGACGAACATCCTTTAACGTTGCAATATCTAGCTCACCAAGCTGACTTAGAGTGTGAGTAAATCTCTCAAGTGGGAATTTCTCCTTATCTTGCGCATTTGTAAAACCTAAAAATATTTTTCTAAAGTATTTGCGTTTCTCTTCACTTCTTTCCGTCATGTATTTTTCGAGAGCCAACACGAATCCGTCTTGAAATTTTTCATCATTTAATATATCCTGATACACCTGCTTTACACCCTCTTCTCC
>CAZPYR010000096.1:1158-3720 GCA_964590815.1 uncultured Gammaproteobacteria bacterium
CTGTAAAAATTGTCGGGTTATCTCGAACCATTTCAACCCACTCTAGAACTCTTTCTTGTCGAAGCTTCATTCCAGCACCATAAAGAGCTTTAGATAGACCCCAAGCAATATTTATTCCAGGGAGAAGTTTTGCAATTTCATCAATGACAGCTTCGGCAACAACCAATGCTGCGTCTTTAGCTAAAATTTTATCCTTTTTGTTTATATGCTTCATCTTATTATCCAACTAAAGAAATCACAGAGTGATACGATATAAGTATATCATTGGTTTATTTTATGGCAGATAACTCTAACTCCTATACTTTTAAGGAATACAAAAGAAACAAAAAGATATTTCTGATTACCCAATTGATAATTGGTGCTACATATTTATGGTTGCTTTATTTATTTCTTATAATGTTGCAAAAAACCAATTATTCCCTTATTGGAACCGCTTTTTCATCAATCATCTTTCTCATCGCACTAAAGTTTGTTCAAAAAATGGATAAACAAAACAGGCAGGATAAAAAGCGCAACTACAACACATGGGGAAAAGGAGCAGGAGCTGAATTATTGGAAGAAAAGATGCTTGATTCTCTACCGCAGGAGTATCGCCTTGTTAAAGATTTCAGCACTGGTCATGGAAATATCGATTTTATTGTTATTGGTCCTACCGGAATTTTTACAATTGAAGTTAAATCAGAAAAAGGCCTTATAAGCATTGGCAATGATCAACTTCTTATTAATGGAAGTACTTCAATGAAAAATTATTTAAAACAGACTTTTGCAGAAAGATCATGGCTTTCAAACTATTTAGATGGACACTTGAGGAAAAGATATGATGTAACTGGTTTATTAGAATTTCCTAATGGAAAAATTGATACTCAGACAATTCATGGAAAAATTAATGACATATGGATTGGAGGAAGAGGATTTCACAAATACGTTATCAGTAAATCACGTCAATACTTAACTTCGGAAGAAATTGAGTCAATATATAGAGTGCTCGAACTATACAAATCCTCGGAACCAAAGCCTCAAAATTCAGCTTTTTGAGGGTATTTAGCGGTTCGAATCTCCGGAGAAAAAAGTGGGGTTTTAGCAAGCCCTTTCGGGCTTATTAGGAACCCCGGTCACTCCGGGGTGCACGTCTTGGCTGCGGGGCAGGGATTCGGACCCCGATAGACAGATTCAAAGTCTGTTGTCCTACCATTAGACGACCCCGCAAGTGATACATAAACCTTCGACTAAGCCAGCAATTCTTCTAGTTATACTACTGCTTTTAGATACTTTCAAACGAACAAGTCCAAAGTAGTTATTTCCACTATTTCTTCTTTTCGAAGTAATGTTATGTTTCTTATAGTAGATTTTACCAAAATTATTTGTAAATTCACCTAGTTCCGCTTTCCAGTAAGCTACAATCTGTTCTTTTCTGTGTCTATAATTCTCGTGAATATATATATCGTAGTTTATTCTATCTTCTGGCAAATTAATTATTTGGCGTAGCCATTTTGCAAAAAATCTAACCATATGCCTATCCGAATTAGAGAAAACAACACCTTGACCTGGCTTGTATACTTTTTCTTTTGATCCTTCAGCCCAATATAGCGACACTCCAATAAGTAGCATCTTATCTCTATCCATTTTTATATGATCTATCTCTTTCAGTGCATTCTGCCTTATAGCCTTTGTTTTTTTCACTCTTATCTTATTCCATGTTTTCCACCCTCTTTCTATGGAGGCTTTCTTCTTATCCGTTAGTCGTTGTATCTGCATTTTTGATAACTTTACTGATCTTAGCCAGTCAGAAAGCGTAGATTTAGCAACCGGCACTTGAGCAAGTATTTCGCTGTACGATTTTCCTTCCCTTCTGAGGTTAATAGCTTTTTCTTTAAGTATATGTTTCATATAACCTTATGGTAGAAATTCGAACCACGATTGGCAATCGCTTATAAGCTACACGCCCTTTACGCTGTCATAATAGGCTCTGGTCTGATACAATATGTGTATGAAAGAAGGTACAGTATTACTTATCGGGAGGCCCAATGTCGGGAAATCAACATTCGTAAACAATGTATTAGGACAGAAAGTTGCTATCACGTCGCCAAAACCTCAGACAACACGTTTCCCTATCAAGGCGATCTATAAAGAAGATCGTGGTAATATCGTGTTTGTAGACACCCCCGGTATTTTCGGCAAAGCACATGACTTCATGGCAAAACAGGTCAATGCAAACACCCTTCATTCAATCAATCAGAACGTTGATGTGGTGCTCTATATGATCGATCCATCGAGACCCCGTAATTTTGAAGAGTCAAAAGTGTTAGGTATCGTCCGTAAGATAGAAAAGCCAAAAATACTTGTATTTAATAAATCTGACATCACAGAGCCTTCATACATGCCGCAGTATCGATTCCTTGAAGACGAATTTGAACTCGTATATCGTATCTCGGCAATCAACAATATGCACATCGGTCCATTACTCAACAAGATTTTTGAATTCCTGCCGGAAGTAACTGAAACACACATCGAAGAAAAAACAGAATATCCTATTTTAAACATGGACAGTTTTGGTTTTGTCGG
>CAZPYR010000096.1:3742-4447 GCA_964590815.1 uncultured Gammaproteobacteria bacterium
AATAAAAGAACGCTCAAAAACACTTACTTATATCAAAGCGAAGATCTTAACTACTGACCTCCGCTACAAAAAAATGATCATCGGAGAAGGTGGACGCAAGATAAAAGAAATGGGAAGTATGGCACGCAAAGAATTAGAGCTTGCACTCGATAGACAGATTTACCTGGACCTTACCGTCGAAGTCGACTCACACTGGCAGGAAACATACTACTCACGGTAAAGTCTATTTATTTCTTTACGCAATATAACCCGCATATTATTCCCTGCTTCATCGCCCAGCATGAGACTATCTAGTATCAGCGCCGCAACGTAACGCTCAAGAATTGCAATGCGTAGTAGCTCAGTATTTTTAGATCCATATTCAGAATCAAACATCGCGCTATGCCAGAGCTCTATTTGCTGGTGTATAGTTTCTTCAGTCTCTTCGTAAAGTCCGAGTAAATACCATTCAAAACCAAATACATAGTCATAAAATCGCCAGCGATATTTCCAGAATAAGTTACTGAAGAATAGTACATCGCCACCATAATTCATGACATCATAGACAGAAAGATGAGTATGCATGAATTCGAATAACTCAGGTTTAAATGTTGCATCGAGTACATCTATCACTTTTTCGGCGAGAATCATATCTTGATCCCATAATTCAACAGTGGGATATTGCTTCTTGCGCACGATGAGCAGTTGTCCAAAAAAATCATGACG
>CAZPYR010000097.1:0-4385 GCA_964590815.1 uncultured Gammaproteobacteria bacterium
AAACTGGCAAAGCCGGAAGAAATACTTTGTCTTACCTTTACTGAAAAGGCAGCCACCGAAATGGAAGAACGAGTAGATCGAGCCCTCCCCTATGGCTATTTTCAGATGTGGATCTCGACATTTCACTCGTTTGCCGATGAGATACTCCGCAGTGAAATAAATCATATTGGCCTCAATCCATCATACAAACTCATGACGCAGGCCCAAACGATACTATTTCTCAAAAAGAATCTATTTCGTTTTGAACTCAAGTATTTTAGACCGCTCAGTAACCCTACAAAATTTTTAGATGGACTTATACAGCATTTTTCTCGACTCAGAGATGAAGATATAAGCCCCGAAGAATATATGAAATGGGCACTCCACAGCTTATCCAACGCAGAACTTCTGCCCGAGGATAAAGAAAAGAATATGGAACTTGCCAAAGCATACCTCACCTACCAAAAACTCAAGGTTGAAAATGATGTCTGTGATTTTGATGATCTTATATATTACTTATTGCAACTATTCCGTAAACGCCCCAATGTACTTCAAGAGTACCAAAAACGCTTCAAATACATCATGGTTGACGAATTCCAAGATACCAACATAGCGCAATACCAGCTCATCAAAGAGCTATGCCCCAGCAAATCAACCCCAAAACTGACAGTAGTGGGAGACGATTCACAGGCGATATATAAATTCCGTGGGGCGTCTATTTCAAATATTCTTACCTTTATGCACGACTATCCAGAGGCAAAGCAAGTAAGTCTGCTGGATAATTATCGGTCAAATCAACTTGTGCTTGATCATGCCTATAAACTGATACAGTTTAATAACCCTGATACGCTAGAAGTAAAACTGGGAATTTCCAAGGAACTCAAAGGTCATAAACCACTTATCAAAAACTGTGTCGAGTTTGAATTCTTCAATCATGGCGATATGGAAGCAGATTTTGTAGCTGAAAAAATCGTAGAGCTACGTAAAAAACAAAATTATGAATTCCAAGACTTTGCCATACTGGTACGGGCCAACTCCAATAGCGATTCCTTTATTGCTTCACTCAAAAGGAATGGCATACCATTCCAGTTTCTTGGCCCAGGAACGCTATTTAGACAACCTGAAGTGAAGGACCTGATAGCGTATCTGAAAATACTCACTGATCCCGAAGACACCGTATCGCTGTATCGGGTTCTTACCATGCCATTATTTAAAATAGATGCTGAAGATATAGCTTTACTTATGTCTTTTAGTAAAAAAACCTCGCTTTCGCTCTTTCAATCTATCGAGATATATTTATCTTTTTTCAATGAAGAATGGTATCGTACAGAATTTCAAGCCTATCGCACTCACCTACCGCTACTCAAAACAGAAACGCGCACCGCACTCATACCCATAATCTCGATGATGAAACGTCATTTGGGGCTGATACGTAGAGAATCTGCTGCTCAAATACTCTTTTATTTTCTCCAAGATACCAATTATTTTAAATACCTTTTGCAGCAAGGGGGCGAACTAGAACAGAAAATTATCCAAAATATTTCACGACTTCTCAACAAACTTCAAAGTTTAGAAAATGAAAAAGAAGGATTCACTACTTTTGACGCTGTGGAATATTTTAATATGAGTCTTGAAATGGGTGAATCCCCGATCGCCTCAGATAATGATGCCATACTTGCTAATGCCGTAAATATACTCACCGTACACTCTTCTAAAGGTCTTGAATTTCCAGTGGTATTTCTGCCTCATCTGGTAAACGGCAGATTTCCTACCTATGCACGCCGGGAAGCAATACCAGTCCCTGATGAACTCATAAAGGAGACTCTGCCGGAAGGCGATTTTCACGTACAGGAAGAACGCAGGCTTTTTTACGTCGGGGTGACACGGGCAATGGATCGCGTATATTTTAGCGCAGCTGAGTTGTATGGAGACGGCACGCGCAAGCGCAAAATTTCTCCTTTTGTAGTGGAGACAATGGGAGAGGAAAAAGTTGTAGGCAAACAAGCAAAAAAACGCGAGGAACGACTGCAACTTTCTATATTTGACTTTAAACCCGAAGAAACGCCGGTAGCCACGGCACCGATAAATCTGACAAATTTTTCTTTTTCCCAGCTGCAAACCTATGAGACATGCCCGCTGCAATATAAATATCAATATGTATTAAAAATTCCCACCCCTGCTGCTGCCGCTGCCTCTTTTGGTAGCACTATACATAATGTGTTACAGAAGTTTTATGAAGGCTATCTTAAAGAACCTACGCTCGATTTTGAACATATACAGACACTGCTGAAAAATCATTGGATTCCTGTTGGCTATAGCTCGTCCGATCATGCCGACCGCATGAAACAAGAGGCTGAACGCATGCTTGAAACCTACTATAAAACGTTTCATACCCAAAATCTTGGTGTTTCGAGTTTAGAGAAACTGTTTAAAATCAAAATAGATGATAGCGTGTATGTCACGGGGAAAATAGATCGCGTAGACACAAATACAGACGGAAGCATAGAAATTATAGATTATAAGACGGGAAAAGTACCAGAAGAAAAAGAACTAAAAAAGAGCTTGCAACTCTCTATATATGCTCTTGCCGCAACGCATGAAAGTTTATACGACAAACCTATAGATCAAGTTTATCTCTCCTTCTATTACCTGCAAGATATGAAAAAAGTCACGATGCAACGCACCCCTGAAGAACTTATTGAGGTAGCTAGCACGGTAAAAGATTTGGCTGCTAAAATAAAAACCGGCAATTTTGAACCAAAAGTAGGCAAATGGTGCGACTACTGCTCGTATAAAATGATCTGCGAAGCCTGGAGATGATTACGCTTCTTTCTTCAACCATTTCACACCAACGTATACCAGCGGTGTTTCAACAATAGACATGCTGCACTTGAGCAGCCAGTAAGGAAGTATTAGGCTTATGAGAAAACTCAAATTCTGAGAAAAAGGCTGATTCAACGCATAAAATGCAAGTGACATAAATACCGTCGTATCGATAAGCTGTGCTGCAAAATTGGAAACATTATTGCGTAACCACAATTTTTGACTGCCCATTTTTGCTCGAATTTTGCTGAAGATATATATATCCAGAAAGTCTGCTAAAGTAAACGCCACGAGACTCGCAAACGAAATACGCAGCGACTTGCCAAAGATACTATCATAAGCCTCTTCTGATGCTGCAAAGCGAGATGAGGGTGGAAGATTTATGGCAAGTAGCAAAAATAGAAATAAAAACACTATCATCATGAGCCCTGTGCGTACGACACTGCGCGCTCGAGCTGCGCCATGAACTTCAGTGATAATATCATTAACAGAAAATAATAATGGAATGAGAAAAATCGCGATGCTGGCATTCAGTGTCATAAATCCAAGGTCGACTAAAGGAAAGGTTTTTGAGCCAACAAGTTCAGACACTAATACAGCAAATATATAAAAACCCACAAGAAAATCCATTTTTTGCATCTTAAACATATGGAGCAAGTATATCATGACGCATCTTTTTATTGCTGCGACTGGTTTACTTTCTCGGCATAGGCGGTCAATGAGGGGATTAGTGTTTGATCCATAAAGTTACGGTATTCATTCGTAATCTCATTCACATTAGGCTGCGAAAATTCAGTACCGCCCTCATAAAAATGAGTCAATATGCCACCTTCATATTTTATAAATCGATGAATTAGCTCGTTATAAGGGTCTACAGTTGACAAGACATTACCCCCTTCCGCATCATATTCTATATTCAAGTGTTCATACCATAATCTCTCGTCTCTGTTTGCCATTTCACGTATACCCTCAGGATCAAGTTCTGTGACATCTATCCGTAAAGACTCTCCAGGTAGAGTTAAATAAAAATGTTGCAAGCCATTTTGCATAGCAGACTCCCCATACTGACGCACAAACTGAATACAGTCCACATGCATCTGATCGAGTGCCAATCTCACTTCTTTTCTACGTTCTCTCCTCTCATGCCAGCTTTCCAGTTGATGTTGTAGTAATTCTCTTATACTAGACATTGCAAGTAAGTATAGTACTACTTTCTCCTTCTATGAAGCGTTAATGCATATTTAATACATATGAGTATATATCACTTAACAGATACAAAGAGCCAGTGATGACGACTGGTAAAGTACTCTTTTCCGACACTGTTTGCATAGCATCTTTATTATTTGCTATAGTAGTAATATTTGTAAAACCCATCTTGAGCAGTGCATCTTTAATATGCTCAGGTCTTTGAGATTGCACATGCATGCCCTGCTTTTCGTTGCCAAATGTGGTTATGGTGATCGTACTGGCGAGTGGTACGATTGATTCGAGCATAGGATTAAAATCTTTTGTACGAGAAAAAGCTATAAGAAAATCAAATTTCTTCTCTGGATACTTTTGAGTAAGGCTTGATATAAATGCCT
>CAZPYR010000098.1:0-4373 GCA_964590815.1 uncultured Gammaproteobacteria bacterium
AAGCAAATCGAATCGGTTTTTTACCAAAATGCCCCATGTCGGCATACAATGCTTCGCCACCTGTAACTACCAGAAACACTGAACCGAGTACCCAAAAACCAGTCCAACCGTTCTGAACGAAAAAATGAACGGCATACCACGGATTCATGGCTATCAACACGTGAGGCTGATGGGCAATCCATTTTATGCCTAAGAGTGCCAGAATGAAGAACCAACCCAATGTGGCTGGTCCAAACACTTTTCCAACACGCTCAGTTCCTTGGCTTTGGAAGAGGAATAGACCTACCAAAATACCAATGGTTAATGGAAGTATGTATGGCGTGAATGTTGGTGTAGCCACCTCTAGGCCTTCAATAGCCGAAAGCACTGAAATGGCTGGGGTAATGATGCCATCTCCATAAAGAAGCGCTGTGCCAAACAGCCCCAATAGAATAAGGCGGTACCTTGGCGTGCGTTCTGCCACAGGGCGAATACGATTTACTAAAGCAGTGAGGGCCAAAATGCCACCTTCACCTTTGTTGTCTGCCCGCATGACAAAGATCAGGTATTTGATCGAGATGAGCGTGATGAGAGCCCAAAAGATCAGAGATAGTATTCCCAATACATTGTCAGCCGTAACTGAAATTCCATGCTCTTTGTGGAAAGATTCACGGAAGGCATACAGTGGGCTGGTTCCAATATCTCCATAAACCACACCTAAGGCGCCTAATGCCAAATACAACAGTGCTTTCTTGTTAGTATCATGTGCTTGCGTACTCATGTAACTTCTCCATTGTCTCAACAACGATTTATGATTGAAGGCACTGTGCCAGCAATCGATGTTTATCAAACACGATTTACCTTTATAGTTTCCTGGCATACCGTCCAGGTCACGGTACAAATCTATTAAGACAGAAGGGAGTAGAGGATCTTCATTGATTGCCTCATCTCAACGTTCTGGAATTAAGCAACAGAGCACACAAATTAATCTATTATGTGCTCAGAAAAAAGCAGATTAGTTTTTACTAATAAGACAGATAACCTTACGTCAACGAGTTAATACATAAGTCAAACAATTATGAATTATGAGCTAAGTAATTCGCGAGAAACAATATCGGACGTAATTTAGAGACTATATGAGATAAAAGATCCTAAAACAAGTTCAGGATGACAAAATATAGCACCTAAAACACGTATCGTCTTATAGACGAATAGTACCCTTACTACGTCAATATCTCTTTATTTGTGATTTGGGTCACTCTCAGTTCGTAATAAATGTGAATCATTGTGACTCACGCTAAATTTCAACAAAAAAATACCCAAAAAAATGGGTAATCTGCCCTTCTCCAAGCGTATAAATACAACTGGTAACCGAATATGTTAACGTGCGTTCTGTCTAGTATGCTGAGACTACGACAGAGAACTATTCTACACCTGACTATAAGATGTGTAAACAAAAGATTAAGAAATAGTAGTAATTTCTTAACTAGATTATCTCATAGGTATTTTATGTGTATATACATAATGGATATGCATGAGCTTTCATTAGATATGTAGATAGCTATAAGATAAAAGTGTTAATACATAACAGGTGCCTGCGGTAATAAAGCGTTAAATATGAGGGGATTGTGTACCTGGAAATTTTCCAAACGTATAAATTAACGAACAATCGACTTTGTTAATATGCCTTCAAAGATGCTCAAAAGAGCCGTCTTGAAGTTTAATAGTTTCTCCTTAAAGAGAAATAAGGAGAAAGTTTAGAAATAACCACGATTTTTTATGCAGAGGATAATACACGAAGTGAGAATTGTTAACACACAGATTTTATGTATAGGAAGGTAAATAAAATTTCAGTTTGCTTTTAGATTGTTGTAGTAAATTAAAAATAAACAATACACGGGTGAATCACATAAAATAACGATCTGTGTATAAAAAATATTCCTTATAAAATCCCTTTTTATCTACTAGTTAATATTCGTTTAGTTTCTGTTTTATATAATTCCACATGTGGCTGGTCGAAAGTGGTGACACCCATAAGATGACCCAAATACATCATTTCCATCATCTTAAACTGCATAAATTCCCCCAACTGCTCTTCCGATACGTGTTCAAGCGCGACTACGAGATAGGGAAGTTCCTGCTTGGCATATGCAGCTTGAGTCCCTTCGACAATAGCGGACATAATCGTATGGATATGTTTTTGCGGAATAGTGTCTACAAGACCAAATTCGGTCGTTTGAGGCACGATACATTCGTATTTTGGAAGCTCGCCATAGATGAAAGTGGTTATTTTGTCTTTGGGACCACCTAAATAGAGCTGTCCAACCGAGTGAAGATCGGTAGAGCCTATAGAAACTGTGGGAGTAATCCCTTTACCGTCTTTGCCGATACTTTCGCCCATCAGCTGGCGATACCATTTACCAAGCGATTCAAGCTGGGGTAAAAAGATAAAGTTATCATTTATATTTATACCAGCTTTCCAGTGGAGATAGAGGATTGCGGCTGAAATAGCGGCAGGATTTTCGGCGTCGGCAGAACGCAAGCAAGTCTCGCGCATAGTTCGCGCACCTTTTAATAATATTTCAATATTGAATCCTAAAACAGCAAGAGGGAAGAGACCTACCGCAGAAAACACTGAGTATCGACCACCCACAAGTTTGGGTAGATTGAGTACATCAATACCTTTTTCTGTTGCGATCTGGTGCATCTTGGAGCTTTCATCAGTCGTAAACACAATACGATCTTTTACATCACCAAATTTTTGTGTGAGAGCATCATAGATTACCTCAAGATTTGCTGCCGTTTCGGTGGTACCACCCGATTTGCTGATGGCATTTACAAGCACTTCATCTTTATCAGTGAGCGTCTCAATCAGCATTTTTGTTTTGGTGAGTACTTCTTCGTCTTGTGTATCAAGAAAAATGATTTTTGGAAAGCGGTCTGGCTGTAGGATGTCATAAAATCCATAGAGTGCATCATATATGGCTTTCGTACCCAAGTTTGAACCGCCGATACCAATAAGAATAAAATATTTCAGTTTGCTAGTTGTTTTTTTGGTTGCCAAATCCTGTACTTTGGTGAGGAGTTCGGTATCAAAGGGGAGATTCATACTACATTCAAGATCTTCGTAGGTGCGAGCTTTGGCAATATCGTTGAGAATGTCTATATATTCTTGCAAGGAAGAGACGGTGGTTTGTATTTTATCATTGTTCAGGCGGGATATATCCTGATATAAAAATTTCATAAGGAAAATTAAATAGTAATTATAGTATTCTTTATGTCATGTTGAACTTGTTTCAACATCTCGTTTTCAACAATAATATTCCCAAATAAGTTTGGGACGGCATGAAACTACAATGGAATATGTGTCTTCAGTACAACCGAATGTTCGACATTTGTTTTTATTTGATATGAACCAACGTTTTGAGGTACGAAACATGAATGACCGCGTGTAACTCGAACCATCCCATTTCGTGTTTGCACCTCTACATCGCCTTCACGGACATACAGATGATTAAATGACTCGCCTGTTGAAACAGGACGCACACTATGAACATCTAGGATATCAAGTGAATAGTAAGGGGTATGTAAAAGATTTTCATCTTGCTGTGAGCGACGTAGGGTATTTATATCATTATGGATAGGATCGGTATCTATATGTTGAAAGTAATCATCGATATGGATTTCTCGGATACTGCCATCTTCTTTCATTTTTCCTTGATCAAATGATCGTATGGTGCAATAAGGATCCATCACATCTACTTGTACTTCATATACGATATTCCCCAGAGGAAATTTTTCTTTATTTTCTTCCCAGGAGTGATGTACTCCTCCCTCACTCAGGTCTATGAGATCATATTTTTGCATTTCATAACGATTTATATACTGCCATGGATTAACCTGTTGTATAAATATCCTAGCTTCATCCTGAGCTAGTGGCCGACTTTTTGTTCCGGCTTTTACTTCGGTACTCAAGCGCTTCATAGCTTCATCTATTTGAATACAAGCAGTTTTATAAGTACCAATATTGATTCCAGGTTTAAGTCCACAAGAAATATATCCAGGTTCCAAAAAATACCAAGATTCGGGTTTTGCTTTCCATCGAGGGTGCTGAGTACCTGGTTTGACATGAAGCTGAAAGGAGTTTCCGGCCGCCTGGTTGAGCTTGATCAGAAGTGGCATTTTGCCAATTTGGTTGTGTATTTTTTCTCCTAAAACGCCTTTAGCATCATCGGATACAAGTTGTGATAGTGATATGACAGGACCAAAAGTTGTTGGATGTTCAAATTCGGGACGAAAATCGGGATGAGTTGTATCTGTAATGGTGGTTGAAAGTGTGGAATCGCCAGTGAGCTCATAACTTTGTCCGATTTTTGTACTGCGCAGCTCTGGTA
>CAZPYR010000099.1:0-4360 GCA_964590815.1 uncultured Gammaproteobacteria bacterium
ATTTATAATACTATATTTTTTCATACACCTCGAGGGTTTTTTCAGCTACTTCTTTCCACGTAAGAATATGAGCCTTTGCTACATGTGGGTGGTCAATAAGTGCTTGCATTTCATTTGCAAGCATTGCCGGATCGATATGATCTACAAATTGTTGGTCAAGACTTGGACTATTGTACGCAATAGTAGGTGTGCCACTAGCCAGAGCTTCAAGGGGTGGCAGTCCAAAACCTTCATACAAGGAAGGGTATACAAAAAGTTGAGCGCCCTGATACAGTCCGGGCAAATCATTTTCATCGATATATCCGGTACATCTTACTTTGTCTTTTAAATTGTATTTTGTTATTAGTTCAAATACCTCTTCATTCTTCCAGCCCGCTCTCCCCGCTAGCACAAGTTGTAGCTCAGGATGCGATTGTTGTACCTGATTAAATGCGGTGATAAGTGTGGGTATGTTTTTTCGAGGTTCAATAGCTCCTACATAGAGAATGTAGGGAGTATGTAGTTTATATTTTGCGATTATTCGACTGATTGTCTCTTTTTGCGGAGGGTCAAAAAATGTTTGATCAACGCCCAAAGGGACAGTAAAAACAGAATTTTTAGCATGAGGATAATAATAGTATAAATCTTCTTTTGTTTTCAGTGAATCGACAATAATTACATCTTGTTGCGCTATAGTACGAGCGAGTTTTCGCTCATGCGCCTCTATGATATCTTGGGTATGAAACTGAGGATGTTTTTTCCAGGTCAAATCATGGATAGTTGTCACACTTTTTGTACCTGGTCGGAGCGGTGGACGCAAAAAGTCTGAAGAATGAAATATATCTACTTTGCCGGTAAACCATTCAACAGGCAATATGTGTGTTTTATTCCAGCAAAATTTGAGTACACGGGGAGGAAAAGGTAAATCATGTATCTGAGCCCCAGCTTTGGTAAGGTCTTCAAGATATGTGAAATTTGGCGGTCTTCGCAGGGAGCTATAAAAGAGATGGTAGGTGTTCTTTTTATCTATTTGAAGTAAATATTTTACGAGATTGTATGTGTAGGTTGCAACACCACTACCTCTGTATACCAGCATCGAGATATCTATCCCGATATTCATAGTTTGGCGAGTAAATGATATACATCATTTGCGGCTTCTTCCCAGTTGAATTTTTTACTTTGTTCTTTACCCTTACGAGAAAGTTCTTCTGTAGCCTCAGGATGATGCACGACATAGCGCATTTTTTCTTTTACATCCTCAAAGTTTTTGGGATTTATATAGAGTGCGGCGTCCCCTCCTACCTCAGGAAGCGAGGAATTGTCGGCACTTATCACGGGTGTCCCCAATGCCATACTTTCTAGTACTGGGAGTCCAAAGCCCTCATAAATAGATGGATATACCACTGCGCGGGCATTTTTTATAATTGCCTTCAAATAGGTATCACTTACATAATCGAGGATTATAAAGGGGTTTCTATCTGCGAGTGGATAGTTTTCCTTTATAAAATGCATGGCCATTTCTTTTATATTGCCCCATCCCTGGCCTCCAATGAGTACCATTTTAAAGTCAGGTGGAATCTCACCTTTGTCATAGAGCTCAGCAAAAGCTCGTATGATATATACTATGTTTTTTCTGGGTTCAAATGTCCCGTAAAAGAGCAAATACTTATTTGCTTCTATTTTCTGTCCACGTGAAGTGAGGACATCGTTTATATTTATATTGTCATCTAAATGATGGAATGTATTATCGAGTCCTGGGTATGCCACAATCATTTTTTTATTTTTAAAATGAGGTGAGAATTCTTTAAGATCTTCCATAGTGGCGCGACTTATGGTCACTACTCCACTGCAATGTTTTTTTGCGAAGCGAAGTTTGCGATGCTGGAGATCACAGGTTGCCTCGCGGTGAAAGGTTGGCAAAAGTTCGGTCGTGAGATCGTACACGGTAATTACATTTTTAAATTCGCCAATTGGGTAAAAGCCCGTCTCAGAATGGTATACGACATCAATCTGTAGCTTTGTAAAGTCGTGTTTAAGTTGTTTTACATAGTTTTTGAAGGCCTTGTCATTTTTGCGATTTGCCATAAATTGTCGCAAACCAAGCATCTTATCGAGGATTTTCAGGGGGATTTTTATGAGTGGGAAAGACAGGTATTCAATGAACTCATTATCATGCTTTTTTGGTATGACCAATTTTTCAGTATACCCGACCAGAAAAACTTGTTTATTATCTATCATTTTGGCAATTTCTGGATTTAGCGAGTAAAAGAGATAGGAACCATTGAAAGTAAATAAATATATTTTGTCATCAGGGTGGTCTTTTTTTATTTTCTTGATAAGAGCATCCAGAAGGCCATAGGTATATCGATACACGCCAGATTTGTCACCAAAAGTACCCGAAGCCGTGATAAGCGGGCTTATTTCAAAGGCGATATTCATAGCATTATTGTAGCAGAAGTTTGTGCTTATGGTGGGATTGTATTCTTCAAATATTTTAAGAATCCAGTACAATAAATGCATGAAACTTTCTGTCATCATCCCCAGTTATAAAGGTCAAGCATTGCTGCAAGAATCTCTCCCCCATCTTTGTCGAGCACTAGATAAAGTATCAACTTCAGAAATAATAGTGGTAGATAATGGCTCCAAAGATAGTACCGTGAGATTTTTGAAACATCATTATCCAGATATACGCGTAAAACAGCTTGTCAGCAATTATGGCTTTACAAAGGCCGTAAATACTGGCATCAAAATAGCCAAAGGTGAATATCTTTTACTACTCAATAATGATTGTCATCTCAATAAAAACACGTTGCAAACACTCATGAATTTCATGCAAAAAAATAAGGATCTGGTAGCAACACAACCTGTGATAACCAGACAAAACGGAAGCATTGAAAATATAGGGTATGTGGTAGATCTCAAAAAAGGAAAAGCAATACCAGTAGTAGATCCGAAGCTTATTCCAGCATTTGATAATGCCACCATGTGGGACACGGGCTATATCTACGGTCTTTCAGGGGCATGTTTGTTACTTCGCAAAGATAGTTTGCGGAAAGTTGGTACATTTGATGAGCGTTTCCATTCATACCTTGAAGATGTTGATTTCTTTATACGTTTGGCACAATATGGCTATACATATGCTCCATGTCCCGAAGTCTCTGTGATTCACAAGCATATGTCTACCAGTGCCGCCATGAAAGGGTATAAAGAGTGGCACGACCTAGCAAACTGGATTCGTATTATCAAAAAAAATTATCATCTTTCGTATATCATCCGTCACCTGCTTACGCTTGTCATAGAACGGTTACGGAATGCAAGTGGCTGGCTGAAACGTATGATTCAGGTATAATATCAGTATGTCCGCGATATCATTTAAGCACGTCCATAAATATTTTTATCTTCAACACCAAAAAACACTCAAGGAGTTTTTTCAGGCGTTCTTTTTCGGCGACAAAACATTGAGTCGGGTGCATGCTTTGAAAAATATTAGTTTTCATATCCACAAGGGCGAAAGCGTTGCCATAATAGGTCGAAATGGTGCCGGTAAATCTACTCTTTTAAAAATAATTGCAGGTGTCTCGTCTCCCACAGAAGGAGATGTAGAGGTATCTGGACGAGTATCCCCTCTTATAGAACTTGGAGCTGGTTTCCACCCGGAGCTTTCCGGCCGGGAAAACATATTCTTGAATGGTGTCATCATGGGACTGCGCGAAGACTATATAAAATCAAAATTTGATGAGATTGTGGCTTTTTCAGAAATTGCTGAATTTATTGATATGCCGGTAAAATATTATTCTTCAGGCATGTATATGCGACTCGCTTTTTCGGTAGCTATACATGTCGACCCAGATATTTTACTCATCGATGAAATATTGAGTGTAGGCGATGCCGCGTTTCAAAAAAAATGCATGGATCGTATGAATGAGTTTAAAAAAGCCGGTAAAACTATTGTTTTTATCAGCCATGCCTTTTCACAGATAGAACAGTTTTGTGAACGAGTTATATATATAAAAGAAGGTACCGTAGACTACGATGGCCCGACAAAGGAAGGTTTAGAACATTATAAAAAAGATTTACAACCGGTAACATGAGCCACTTTTCAAGACATTACGAACTTACCAAACATCTGACGCTTCGCGAAATTAAAGCTCGCTATAAACAGTCCTTTTTAGGATTTTTCTGGGTGCTCCTCCAGCCATTGTTTCAAATGATCATCATGAGTTTTGTTTTTTCCAATATCATGAAGACTCAAAATCTTGGCGTACCATATCCTATATTTTTGTATGCTGGCTTGCTGCCGTGGATATTTTTCAACACAGCAATCGGAAGCTCTATGGGAGTACTCGTAGAAAATAGCGCTCTTATCAAGAAAATATATTTT
>CAZPYR010000100.1:0-4333 GCA_964590815.1 uncultured Gammaproteobacteria bacterium
ATTAAAGAGTCACATTATTATAACAAATTTGTTATACAAGTACGTATGTTTGGTGACCCCAAGGGGATTCGAACCCCTGATTCTCAGGATGAAAACCTGATGTCCTAGGCCGCTAGACGATGGGGCCGTCTATCAATGAACAATTTTAACAAACGGAGGTGTAAATTTCCACTAAAAGTAGGCTATTTGTTCTTCCAGTGGCGCTCATGCTGCGGGCTGTGAACAATTGAACGCTCCTTGTGTCCCCCCTTATCAAAGCTTGGAGGATCATATGTAGCGGCATTATAAGGGTCCCAAAAGGCCATATCTTCCTCTGCAAAACCTCCAATTCGCTCAAGTTCAGTTTTATCTACAGGCACAAAACGTACACGCTCGCTCATGCCTCCATTATATTATATTTCAGTTTTTTTCAGGATAAAAATCTATCACTTTTACCTTAAAATATATCTTTCTTACACAAATTTGTTAATCATCCTATCAAATCTTGTTGACACTGCTCTATACTCTTGTGTACTATAGATAGTTATATCATCACGTCCGCGGGGATTATTATAGTAAAATATACCTATGAAAGTCATTATTCGTTATCTCAGCCGCATGTTCGACAAAGACAACTCCGGTAAAACTCATAAGGAGACTACCCGGAAGTATGCCCGTGATGTGATAAATAAATATGAGAAAACGCTCAAGCGACTTTCATATGAATAAATGTCATGCCTATCACCTACCTCACCAATGAAGACTTTCAAATCATCTGTACGGCGTTAAACGAATTTTTCAAAAAGACCAAAGAGCCGCCTCCAGACTACAGACAAACATATTTTGAAAAGCTAGACAGCATCATAGCCATACCACAAAAAACCTTTGCAGGAAAAGACCTCTATCCTTCTCATATCCAAAAAGCATCTTGCTATTTTTATTTCATCAATAAATTTCACCCATTCAACAACGGCAATAAACGCTTTTCTATAGTAGCCACCGGCGTTTTCCTTCAATACAATGGCTATCAACTGAATGTAGATGAGGATGTACTCTATAATTTTGCCAAAGAAGTCACCAAGCACGCCGATGATCAGGACATCGAATTTAACAAAGTAGTACAGTTTATACACAAGTATTCGTATACAGCACTCGCCATGAGGCTGAAAGACATGATTTCTCTGCTTCAATTTCAAGGCTCGCTTTCTGCGAGACTGGGGCTGAAAAGTAAAGAGCCGGAAAAGAATGCGCCTAAAAAGACATAATTATGTCATTCCCGTGAAGACGGGAATCCAGGGTCTATGCCTGGATCCCGGATCAAGTCCGGGATGACAATCAAGATAATAATGCCCTCTACTACATCATCTTCACGTCTTCATATTTCTTCAATGTCCGGAGCGAATAGTCACTATTCAATTCTATAGAAATCACATCCAGCTGCATCTTGTGGCGCTTCAATTTATTGGCCAGTACAAAATACTGTATAGTCCGTGACAATTTTCGTATCTTCAAAAAGTCCACGGCTTCAAAAGGGTTGCCATGGCGAGTAGATAGGCGTGTTTTTACTTCTATAAAAAATATCTTTCCATCTTTTTGCGCTACAATATCTAGTTCTCCCCATCGGCTTGTGGCATTGCGCTTGAGTATGGTAAAATCGTCGTCCAGCAGATATTGTGCCGCGATATCCTCGCCGATCTGACCTATGGCTTTATTTTGCATATCTTATACCATTATATAACATTTACAAAAAGAAGACATAACAAAATAGGTATACAGATGGGAAGTAAAAAGTGAAGTTATACTGCTGCGGCTTCAGGCTCTTCGACAGATTCCTCTGGTGCTTCGGTAGCCATTTCAACCTTCGCCTTATAAAGCTTGAGACGTGTATTCTTCTGTGAAAGGTCTCGGATAAAGTATGCACGAGCTTTTGGATATAAAGATTTCTTGGTTACTTTTATATCATCAATAAATGGTGAAGACAATGGGAAAATACGTTCAACACCGACACCGCTCTTTGAAATCTTGCGGACTGTGATCATACGAGTACTATCACTATTACCTTTGATCTTTAAAAGAATGCCAGCAAATTGCTGAATGCGGATTTTATCATCTGCTTCCTTGATCTTGTAATCAACTGCGATAGTATCGCCTATTGAGATTGATGTGTCTTTGTATTGTACGTGATTTGCCATAAAGAGATATTATACGTAATAGTTTAATAAAAATCAACGAGATACGCGAATCTCTATTTACTTGCGCATGCCTCTACAAACGCAATAAACAGAGGATGTGGTGAAAGAGGTCGACTTTTATACTCTGGGTGTCCCTGAGTACCCATATAAAATGGGTGCACATCCTGGGGGAGCTCTATTATTTCGGCCAACTTTTCAACCACAGATCTTGCCGAAATACGAAGGCCATGTTCTGCAAATTCCTTTGCAAAATCATCATTAAATTCGTATCGATGCCTATGTCTTTCACTCGATAAACCATCTTCATTTAGTAAACCTCCATACTTTTTATATATTTCATATGCTCGACTATCTTTTTCAATCATCGCTTCCCATCCACCTAGTCTCATAGTGCCACCGTATGCACGACGTGCCATATGTTCTTTCTGCGAAGGGATGATGTGGATCACTGGATGTGGAGAATCTGCTGTATTTTCTTCTGTACAAGCATCTTGCCACCCGATCACATAGCGGGCAAACGCCACACAGGCAAGCTGCATACCATAACATAAGCCCAAATAGGGTATCTTTTGTTCGCGTGCATAGTTTGCGGCGATGATCATGCCTTCAGAGCCTCGCTCTCCCCAACCTATCGGGACAATGATCCCTTCAGGCTTTCCGATTATCTCTTCTATCTTCTTTCTTATCTCTTCTTTATCTTGTATCCCGGCAACTGCTGTCTCCACCTTTTCTGCGTCTACCCATTTGGTTTTTACTGCGACTCCTGCTTCCCACTTGGCATGATCTATAGCATCAAAAAGGGCTGCATATGAGTCACGAAGCTGGTAATCTCCGGTACCAAAGTACTTGCCAATGATTGCGACTTCTACAGACTTTTCCTTAGGTGCTTCAATACGCTCAACAAGTTTTTTCCAGTCGGTGAGATCGGGGACTCTGTCTTCCAGATTTAGTTTTTGCATGATACGGCGCTCAAGTTTCTGTTCATGAAGAGTGAGCGGCAATTCGTAGATATTGGGTAAATCCGGATTGGAGATGATGTCCTCGGGGTGCATATTACAAAAGAGCGCAAATCTGTCTTTGCGACGTTGATCAAGTTGCTTTGCAGAGCGTGCCACTATAAAATCTGGCTGTATACCCATAGAGTTGAGTGTGCGCACCGATAGCTGTGTCGGCTTTGTTTTAGGTTCACCTAAGTGAGATGGGGTGGGGACAAAACTCACATGTATATGTACGACATCACCTGGGTTCTTCAGAGTCAGTATCCGTGACGCTTCATAGTAAAAAATGTTTTGATATTCCCCGGCCGTGCCTCCAAGCTCTATGATCACGATTTCGGCATTTTTCTTTTCTGCTACATTGTGTATACGATTTATTATTTCATCGGTAATATGAGGTATTGCTTCTACATCTTCGCCCTTGTATTCAAATCTACGTTCTCGCTCGATGACCGTCTGATATATTTGGCCCATCGTGACAAAATTGTCACGAGTCATATTTTCATTGAGGAATTTTTCATACGAGCCCATATCCATATCGGCTTCTGTGCCATCCTCACAAAGAAAAGGATCTCCATGCTCGATTGGGTTTATAGTGCCAGCATCTACATTGAGGTAGTTTTCAAATTTGATTGGTGTTACGCGATAACCGGAGAGTTTTAGAAGAAGAGCGACCGAGGCAGTTGTAATGCCTTTTCCGATGCCTGAAATGACTCCACCTGAGACAAAGATATACTTCAGTTTTTGCATATTCTATTGTACAACATGTGTTTATAATTTGTGAGGAAAATTATTTTTTCCATTTTTTTGTCATCCTTGCATCCTGTCATTATGCCTGGATCCCGGATCAAGTCCGGGATGACACTCAATCTGTCATTCCAGTCTCGATACGTGATTGAATGTCATTCCGGCGCAGGCGGGAATCTAGGAATTCAAAGTCCGGGATGACACATTAAATTCGTCAGGCTTTGGTGACAGGCGCTGCTGCCTTCTCTGCTGCCTCTGCGGGCTTTTCTGCTCCTTCCGCAGGCTTTAGAGCCCACTGCACATGTTTACACGTTGGATAGTTTTCACATCCATAAAATCGTTTTCCTTTTTTGCTGTATCGTACCACAAGCTGTCCTTTACATTCGGGGCAGTTGTACCCTTTTACAAAATGCAAATTCG
>CAZPYR010000101.1:0-4237 GCA_964590815.1 uncultured Gammaproteobacteria bacterium
GTAAACGCAAAGCTATTATCGAGGCAGGTGCTCCAATAAATAAAACCCTTAGACCTGACGAAAAGAGTAGCAAAAACTGGGATTCTACCGAAAACCTTTTCATCGAAGGTGACAACCTCGAAGCTCTCAAACTCCTCCAAGAATCATATCTAGGTAAAGTGAAGATGATCTATATAGATCCACCATACAATACCGGCAAAGATTTTGTATATCACGACAACTTCAAGGCAAAAGTCGAAGAGTATGACGAAGATACTGAATATAAAGATGAAGAAGGAAAGATTCAATTTAAGAAAAATGAAAAAAGTAACGGTCGTTACCATAGCGACTGGTTGTGCATGATCTATCCTCGCCTTAAACTTGCTCGCAACTTATTATCAGATGACGGGGTGATTTTTATTTCTATTGATGACAACGAACAGTCTAATCTGAAAAAAGCGTGTGATGAAATATTTGGTGAAGATAATTTTATTATTCAAATAACTAACTTATCTAACCCACGTGGCAGGCAAACTACAAGGCTACCATTCGCTTTAACTCACGAATACGTACTTGTATACGCAAGAAATATATCTGAAATAAAACTTTATACACATGAATTAGACGACAAGCAGTTAAGTGAATACAACCTAGAAGATGAAGTCGGTAAATACCGACTTTTGGGGTTACGAAAACGCGGCGCAGCATCTGATCGAGCAGACCGACCTAATTTATTTTACCCAATATATTACAGTCCGGACACTAACACTATAAGTACGGAGAGGCAAGATAAACACACTGAAATATTCCCTCGCAAAGAAGATTTAAGCGATGGTGTTTGGCGTTGGCAAAAAAGTAAAGTCGATCGTGATCAGCAAAAACTTCTTGTTAAAGAAGTAAGACGTAAAAGCGGAGATCGAGAATATGATGTTTTTGTAAAAGATTACCTTGAGAATGGTGAGGAAACAAAAGGTGCAAAACTAAAATCTGTCTTTACAGATAAAAATTATAATAATGAGAAAGGGACAGAAAGCTTGAAATCATTATTTGGTGCAAAGTATTTTGATTTTCCAAAACCAATCGAAACTATTAAGACACTCGCAGTATTCGGCAGCAACAACAATGACATAGTTATGGATTTTTTTTCTGGCTCAGCGACAACTGCCCATGCAGTCATGCTATTGAACGCGGAGGATGGTGGGAATCGTAAGTGGATTATGGTGCAATTGCCGGAAGAGACACCTGAGGGTAGTGAAGCACGTAAAGCAGGATATGTGACTATTCCTGAGATAGCTCGTGAGAGAATTCGTCGTGCCGGAGACAAGGTTGCCAAAGATCATCCTGAAGCAAATGTAGATTATGGATTCCGATCTCTTGTTATCGCTGACACTAACTACAAGGAAGTTTACAAACCAGTCAGTCAAGTCTCCCAAGAAAGTTTGTTGGATACGGTAGACAATATCAAGGAAGATCGTACAGCACTTGATTTACTATATGGTGTTCTAACTCAACTTGCGCTCGAGCTGAATCGGCCGATCGAAACTCACAACATAGCCAGTTCGACAGTCTACCTATATGACTATCTCGGAGAAGTCTCCGGATTAGTAGCTTGTTTCTCCGAACACGTATCAGAAGAAGCCATTAAACATATTGCAGCACTTAAACCACTCATTGCAGTATTTAGGGATTCTTCGTTTACAGATAGCCAATCCAAAGTAAACCTGGCAGAACATTTTCGGGTCATATCCCCAGATACAAAGGTGAGAGTGATCTAGTCTTATGAAACTAAGATTTAAACACCAAAAATTTCAGGAAGATGCAACTAATGCTGTATGTGATATTTTTACAGGTCAACCAAACAAAAAGCGTCGATTTTTGCTCGATCAAGGAGTAAAAAAAGGAACTGCTCAGTCGTTGTTCGACGAAGTGCAGACTGGTTGGGCAAACCCTGAGATTCACTTACGGGAAGAAGATTTACTTCGTAATGTGCGTGAAATCCAAAAGTTCCAGAAGATCATGCCAGTAAATAAACTGGAATCCATGACCAGTAAAGTTGAATGGGATGATGGACGAAAAGCAACAGTCGAACGACCAGCTTTTACTATTGAAATGGAAACCGGTACGGGAAAAACCTATACCTACATCAAAACCATGTATGAGCTGAATATCCGCTATGGTTGGAGTAAGTTTATTATTGTAGTGCCAAGTATTGCTATCCGTGAAGGTGTGGCAAAAAGCTTTCAAATTACTGCAGATCACTTCAAAGAAGAATATGGACAGGCACTGCGATATTTTATCTATGACTCAACAAGATTGAACGAATTGGATCAGTTTGCGAACGATCCTGGTATCAATGTTATGATCATCAACACCCAAGCCTTTAATGCTCGTGGTCAAGATGCCCGTCGTATATACATGAAGCTGGATAGTTTTCGCTCTCGCCGTCCGATCGATGTGATTGCCTCAGTTAATCCAATTGTGATGATTGATGAACCTCAAAGCGTCATTGGTGTTGAGACACAAAGAAATGTAACTCGTGACTCTGTCGGAAAATTTAACCCACTCTTCTATCTTATGTACTCTGCCACACATAGAGAGAATTTCAATATGGTGTACAGGTTGGATGCAGTCGACGCGTATCAGAGACAACTCGTCAAGAAAATTACTGTCAAAGGCATCTCAATTAAGGGCACAACCGCTACCAATGGTTATCTTTATCTCCAACGCATAAACGTGTTTCCCAATAAAAGCCCTTCAGCGACGGTCGTGTTTGAATATAACAGTACTAGTGGAAGTAGTATCAGCAAAAAAGTCAAAACTTTTGTACACGGAGATGATATCTATGACCACTCCGGTCAACTCGAGGCGTATCGGGATGGTTTTACTATTGCCGATATTAATGCCAGAGATGGGTTTGTCGAATTTACTAATGGCTTACGACTAGAACAAGGACAAGTGGTTGGTGATAGTAGCGAAGACGACATAAGACGTATTCAAATTCGCGAAACGATCATGAGTCATTTGGAAAAGGAACGAGAACTGTTTAAAAAAGGCATTAAAGTTCTTTCACTTTTCTTTATTGATGAAGTGGCAAAATATAAATATTACGATGATTCTGGTGAACAAAAAGGATCGTATGCACATGTTTTTGAACAAGAGTTCAAAATCGCTATCGATTTGTTTTTTAGCCAGTTGCCTTATGAAGAAGACCAGGATTATCGAAGTTTCCTAGAAAAATATCAGGTAGGAAAGATTCATGCTGGATACTTTTCGATTGATAAAAAAGGTAGAAGTGTTGATAGTGAAATTAAACGTGGGGAAAGTGAATCTGCCGATGTCTCTGCCTATGATTTAATCATGAAAGATAAGGAGCGGTTGTTAAGCTTTGAAGAGCCTGTTCGCTTCATTTTTAGTCATTCTGCATTGAGAGAAGGATGGGACAATCCAAACGTATTTCAGATTTGTACCCTACGTACTAGCTTTGGAGAAATAAAAAAACGTCAGGAAATAGGTCGAGGTTTGCGATTATGTGTCAACAAAGATGGTGAGCGAATGGACTCAGAAGTTTTAGGTTCTCATAACGTCCATGACATTAACTCATTAACTGTCATAGCCAACGAGAGTTATGAGGAATTCGCAAAAGCACTTCAAGATGAATTCTATGAAGTCATTAGGAATCGTCCAAGATCAATAACGCCAGAATTATTTACAGGGCAAATATTATCAGATAACGCAGATAACTTTATAACCATTGATAGTAGTCAGTCAGCACGAATTCTAATTGCATTCGAACAGGCGGGCTATCTGCAAGATGGTCAATTAACAGGTGCCTATCATGACATTAATTATGAATTACGCACACAAGTAATGTCTGATGCACTGGCAAAATTTGATCATAATCTTACTGATTTTACTGATAATATTCTCAAGCTAGCAGAGTCCGTGTACGATCCAAAGAAAAACCCATTGATATCTAACGCCAGACAAAAGGCCATTCTCAATTTGGATCTGGAAAAGTTTGCCAGTAAGGAATTTAAGAACTTATGGGAGAGTATTAACTCTAAAACGTATTACACCGTTTCATTTGATGACGATAAACTCATCAAATCTTGCATTAATAGTATAAATCGAAACCTTCGTGTTACTCAAACTCTCGTGGTAATTAATCAGGGTTATCTTGATGCAACAAAACAAAATAATCCGGAAATGAAAAAATTAATTGGCAAACAAGTAATTTTAGAAGAGGTGGCAGCTAATA
>CAZPYR010000102.1:0-4012 GCA_964590815.1 uncultured Gammaproteobacteria bacterium
TTGACTCGACAGCTCGAATTGCAATTGTCTCACCATAGGCTCGCATATCGCCTCGGACACCCGTGGTTTTAATACCTGCAAAAATGGCAAATGCTTGCCACAGCTTGTCACCCCAACCAGATTTTTGAATCTCATCTTGTACAATACGGTCGGCTTTTCTAAGAATTTCAAGTTTATCTTTGGTGACATCTCCCACGATGCGGATAGCAAGGCCAGGACCAGGAAAAGGCTGACGATGTGTGATACTCTCAGGTAGCTCCAATATCTTGCCAATTGCACGCACTTCATCTTTATAAAAATTGCGAAGCGGTTCGAGCAGCATAAGCTTCATATTGGCGGGTAGCCCACCGACATTGTGATGACTTTTGATATTGTGGCTATGCTTGGTGCCTGCGCTTTCGATGACATCTGGGTAAATGGTGCCTTGTACCAAGAATGTGGCTCCTCGTTTTTGGGCTTCTGCATCGAGGACATCGATAAATGTTTTCCCTATGATTTTGCGCTTTGTTTCGGGATCGGTGACGCCTTTTAGATTATCTAAAAATTCATTTTCGGCATGGGCGATCGTGACATGCATTTTGTAGTTATCGGCAAATACACGTTTGAGCTCGCTAGTTTCACCCTCTCGCATAAGGCCTGAATCTATGTATACTGGTGTAAATTGATCCCCAATTGCTTTATGTACGAGAAGACAGGCGATAGAAGAATCGACACCGCCGGACATAGCTCCAATGACGACAGCGTCTTTTACGGAGTCACGAATATCTTCAATAAGTTTATCGACAAATTCTTTTGTGATTGGCTGATCTTTTGGCTCAAGTCCACAAATGGTCGCAAAATTGCGAAGGATCTGAAGACCAAAGGGCGTATGCACAACCTCAGGGTGAAACTGAATACCATACATTTTGCGTGATTCGTTGGCAATAACTGCATGCGGTATGGTTTCTGTGACGGCTATTGTCTCAAAGCCGGAAGGGGGCTTTACTACCTGGTCTCCATGAGACATCCAGACGGGCATGGCAGTGGGTAGCTGGTAGCTGGTAGCTTGTAGGTCGGGGAGCTCAAGGAGCTTGCATTCCTTATTGATCGTAAGTGTTGCGGGACCGTACTCTTTGATTTCACCGGGGCGGACTTCACCGTCTGTAAGATGCGCCATTAGTTGCTCACCATAACATATACCCAGCAAAGGTTTGTTGAGTTCAAACACTTTTTTATCTATATGGGGAGCTCCGTCTTCATATACGCTGGCAGGCCCACCCGAAAAGATAATACCGTCATATTCTAAATCTTTTGTTTCCTCAAAAAAATTTTCAGGCTCAACTATTTTTGTTTCAATAGAAACTTCACGTAATCTACGGGATATAAGATGGGTTGTTTGTGAGCCGAAATCGACGATTATTATCATAGTTATTTGTGTGTCATCCCGAATTTATTTCGGGATCTTTTATATTGCGTTCCTGGATCCTGAAACAAGTTCAGGATGACATTAAACCCTGGATTCCCGCCTTCGCGAGAATGACATATTTAATATTAATTAACCTGAGTAGTTTTCGCCAGGGTTGGTGACCAAGATATCATGGGGATGACTCTCGGTGAGTGAGGCCTGGGTAATTTGTATAAATTTACCTATTTTCCATAGTTCTTCAATATTTTTAGCTCCTACATAGTAAAGTCCTGATCGTATGCCTCCAAGTGCCTGATCTACTACATTTTCGACTGTACCATTCACAGGTACGAGACCTTCGACACCTTCGGCGACAAGTACGCGCTCTTTGTAGCTTTTACCATGAAATTCTTCTTCTGACTTTATTTCAGTACCCTTTTGCATAGCTCCAATTGATCCCATGCCGCGATAAGACTTAAAAGTATAGGTTTGTTTGTTTTGTTTCAGAATACTTTTGAAACGTGAGGGTACCTGGTCGGGGGGAAGCTCGACTTTATCACCAGGCGATTCGATACATGAGGCAAAGAAACTACCCATCATCACAGTAGATGCGCCAGCAGCAAAGGCTTTGACCATATCTCCCGAGTACTTTATGCCTCCATCTGCTATGACGGGAACGCCTGCTTCCTGCCCAGCGCGGCTGGTTTCAAGAATGGCTGTGATCTGAGGCACGCCCATACCTGAAATGATACGGGTGGTACATATAGCACCAGGCCCCATGCCAACACGAAGCCCATCGGCACCTGCTTGAATGAGAGCTTTTGCTCCTTCATAGGTGGCGATATTGCCGGCAATAACTTCAGTCTCGGGATACTTTTGTTTTAAGGTTTTGATCGTCTCTACAATATAATCTGCATATCCATGAGCTGAGTCTATGACGATGACATCTACGCCTGCTTTGACCAGTGCTTCCGCTCTATCGAGTGATCCCTGACTGGCTCCAATTGCGGCGCCTACATACATTGGTACAGACGAGGCATGCCTCGTCTCTACGACTTTTGCAACCTGATCGGCTTGTTCCGATATAGTCAAATTACGGTGAATAATACCAATGCCTCCGGCTTTTGCCAGAGCTATGGCCATCTCACTTTCCGTGACTGTATCCATGGGCGCGGCAACGAGAGGAGTTTGTAAGGTGATTTTTTTAGTAAGTTTGGAAGAAAGCTGTATATCTTGGCGTTTGAAATCGCTGTAGCCTGGAACGAGGAGAACATCATCGAAGGTGATACCATCTGAAATTATTTTATTGGGATAGGGATTATTGAATGTCATAGATAAATGAGTTATTCAGCTAGTCAGTCATTCAGTAGACAGCTTTAAACTGAGGAGCTGAAATGCTGATTGTCTGAGCAGCTAATTTATTTAATAAACGTTGCTTTGCGTGACAGGTGAATTGCCTTTTTTATTTCATCAAGAGTCATGATACCTTCATCATACAACTTTTTTAGCTCATCTTTTACAGTAACTGATATAAGCTCGGGGCCATCGGAATTTATAGTAAACAGTACATTGTTCTCTATAAGAGTGCGTATAGTGGTGCGCATCTGAGACCAATCTTTTATTGCCTGGGTACGAATATTGGAGGTAGGACAGACTTCAAGAACTATTTTTCTTTTTGCAAGCTCTTCCATGAGAAATTTATCTTCGATACAGCGTATACCATGTCCGATACGGTCGGGCTCAAGTTTTTCGATAACTTCCCAAATTTCATTGGGTGGGGTGACTTCGCCTGTGTGAATGGTGATTTTTAACCCTGCTTTTCTTGCTATGGTGACAGCATCAACTAGGTCTGCGATTTTAAATTTGTCATCGAGTGGACCTGCGAGATCTATGCCAATAACACCTTCTCTTTTAAATTTTGCTGCTTTTTCAGCAATAATGGTATTTTTTTCTTTGCTAAACCGGCGATCCATCATGAGGATGATGCCAGCTTTTACCGGGTATTCAAGCATAGCCCGCTTTATGCCTACGAGGGCGCTAAATATGATTTTATCTAAGTCTTGTTCTCCCTCTTTGTTGCGGAGCATAGGATTGAAGCGAAGTTCGAGTGTGGTGATATCGGCTTTGCGGTAGTATAGACTTACTGCATCGTGAGTGACTTTTTCGAGCGCAAAGGTCGAGGATTGTACAAGCTCAGTAAAATGGAAAAATCCTAGATATCTTTCGTAGGTTGTATTCTCTTTGATGGTGACGGAATCGATGAATTTCCAGTAATCCTTTTCTTCGAGACGAATGCCTTGTTCGTGCGCAAGTTCCCAAAGATTATGAGGCGGTGTAGCCGAACCCAAGTGAAGGTGAAGATCAACGAGGTTTTTTAAAACTGTATCTATCTCCATATTCTATTATAAACACTTTGTGTTATTTTTCAACAGAAAAATAACAGGTGATTTTACTCGTATATGGGGAATTCTGTTCAGTAAAAGGTCTTCCAAACTGATTATGCCACTGTGGATGATTGATATAATCTATAGGTTGTTGGGGTTCAATGCTAAATGCGCCATATTGTATAAATGGCTTTCCTAAATTTACACTATTATAAAATTGTACTGCTGGTTGATCTGTCGTCGT
>CAZPYR010000103.1:0-3957 GCA_964590815.1 uncultured Gammaproteobacteria bacterium
TCCAAGGATTGCTCCACACGCCCCTCAAGCGTGCGCGTCTGCCAATTTCGCCACCCGGGCAATATTCTCTATTTAATAGTTAAATTATTTGTCATCCCGGACTTGATCCGGGATCCAGGGTCTAATTAAAAGTTTGATAGCTACTGGATTCCCGCCTCCGCGGGAATGACAACGTATTCTAATCTATCTAAAAGAATACTAGATTATACCAAACACACCGCAAAACAACTATATCCTTTTTATAGTATAGATGTAAGGGTAATACAAAAAGTACGCAGGCATATCCTCCACAAGCACTCGCTGAAAATCTGAGTACAAGTCCTTTCGTGTACGTATACTAAATGTATTACGTCCGTCTTCAAGTATTTTATCCACGCGTACATTTTTATAGGATGTGATATTTCCCCTCTTTTGTGTCGAATGCCAGAAAAAATACTGATCAGGATCTTTTGGTAATGTCATAGAAGCTAAAAAAAGCTGAAAGTTGGAGGGCAAATTCCCTGCCAGCACTTCGACTTTCGTGTTCATCCCGGCCGACTCAAGATCTTCCTTTATTTCGTCAGCCACCGTAAGATGGTCGTAGTAAGTACTGATGGTTAGCTCCGCTGAGCCCGAAGATTCAGTATATTTTTTTAGTATTTTTGAAGACACACTCGGATTGTAGGTGTAGCGCTTTATATCTTGTGCATACGCCCACGATATAGGTGGTATAGGGCCGCTTGCATCTTCACCAAAATTGACAAACTGGGATTTATCTATAGATTCGGCAAGTGAATGCCGTATATCCTTATCTTCCTTGAGTAGTGGGTCACGCATATTGAAAAAGAGGGTGAGGACACGTGTATAGTCTACATCCTTTTCCACTGTTGTATTGCTCCAGGAGTCAAAAATGTCTGCCACGCTCGATTTGGTCGTAGACATACTGGTGATTTCTCCCAATTTATACGCTTCAACCAGCTTTGTATCGGTATCATAAAATTTATAAATGAGTATCGGATCATCGTCTTTCTGCGACTGTGGTGAGAGATGAAGTTCACTTATAAAACCGGTTTTCACTTTTATACGGGCCACTCTATATTGTCCGGCTACACCGACCAGTGGGTACTGCACAATATGTTTGGTCAGGAAATAAGGAAAAATGGGAAGGGGTTTTGTGAGCTTGAATACAAGTAAATAGTCATTCTCGGCCTCAGTTTTTACATCTTTGAAGGAGTATTTTATATCGCGAGCCGTAAACGGCTTACCGTCATTCCAGGTGAGATCCTTTTTTATATGAAAACGATATTCCTTTCCTCCATCGATAGGTTCCCACGAGTCTGCCAGCACAGGTATGAGCTCGCCACTATCGTTGGCAAAAAGAAGACCGTTTGAAAATTTAGATAAAACTTCAGGAGGCAAAGTATCCAGAGTATACGTGCCTGCAATACCGATAGATTCTGTTTTGCTGGCAAGCTTTCTCAACACATACGGGGAAAATGAGACAATCACGATGATACCTATAAGACTGAGCAAAAAACTCAGCAAAATAGACTGAACATTCTTCTTCAGAAATGCCAGGAAAAGCCAATAGACATAGCGTACATTTTTCTGACGCAATTTGAAGGCCATGCGATTATTTTATAAAAAAATTAGCTAGTGAGATGACGAGGAAAAGAAAAATACAAATATAGGTAAGTCGCATAGTGATTTTTTCTACACCTCGTCTTGTCTGATAAAATTCTCCACCGCCACCCCAGGCGCTACCCAGACCGGCACCCTTCCCTTGTAGCAGGATAAGCACCACGATGATGACAGATAATACGATGTTTGCGATAAGTAACCAGTTATGCATAGTTTATTTTAATAGGAATTGAGAATACTGTTTGTATTATCTATTATAACATTAACTTTTTATTGCGCAGATGTACATGATATTTTTTGGCAAAGCGGTGCGATTCATCACGTAGCGACTGTATAAGCCGAAATCCCGGATGATTGGCAGGCGGCCTCACCGAAAGTTGGGAATCTTTCCCAAGGATTATGCGATCTGGCCTTTTGGCAATACCAATAAGCGGTATATCCAAAGATAAATCCGAAAGCACTTTCATCGCCACGCGTACCTGCGGTTTTCCACCATCGACCACGAGTAAATCAGGCTTTTGCCAGTCATTTTTAAATCGGCGCCGCAACACTTCATCCATCATTTCAAAATCCGATTCAGCTTGCTGATTTTTTATCTTAAATCGTTTGTATTCTTTTTTGTCACTGAGTCCCCCGGTAAAAACTACCATTGAGGCAGTACTTTCTTTAAACTGAAACGTACTCATATCAAAACACTCTATACGGTCGGCTGCAGTAAGTCCCGGGAAGTGTGGTGAAAGTAATTTGAGTAACGAATCAAGACGTGTCTGAGATACATTGTACTCCTCAGGATCGCTGCCAAATTTCCGTCGCAAGATCACGCTCTCGAGCCTATACAGTCTATTTCTAAAGGGTATAGCTTCCTCGTATTTCTCTTCTTTTATGAGCGAGTTAATTTCTTTATAAAGCTGGTCTACGACAGGATCTATCCTTCCTTCCAAAATTTTTATAATACTACGTATATTTTTTCTATATTCTTTTTTCTGTTTTGACTTTTCAGTTCTATCTTCTAGTTTTTCAATATCATTGGGGCATGGGTTACACATGCCAATTTTGGCATAAAAACACTTTCTGTTGGTGATTTTTTTCTGCGAACAGAAAGGAAATACCTTACGTATTTCCCGAAGGATATTGGTGGCGACTACAACCGATGGGAAAGGGCCAAAATAGAGAGATTTTTTATCTTCCTCACGGCGGGTTATAAAAAATTTGGGGTAATCTTCGTGTATTGTCACCTTTATATACAAATAGCTTTTATCATCGCGCCACCGCACATTGTATTTAGGCAGATGTTTTTGTATGAGCTGCGACTCGAGTATGAGCGCCTTAAATTCTGAGTCTGTGACAATCCAATCTATACTGTCAGCCGCTTCTATGATAGCCGCTTCTTTCGGGTCTTTTTTAGCATTTTCAATATGCGATATCAGCCGAGCCTTCAAATTTACCGATTTGCCTATATATACAGGAGTTTTACCACAGCGAAAGATATATATGCCATTTGTGGTCGGCACACTTATGAGATCTTTTGATGTTTTATGTACTAGTTTTATAGACATATGATAAAATACCTTAGTTTAGTATACCTATATGAATAAAGTTGAAATGACCACTCAAGAGATTTTTGCAGGCGATCCCTATATCTCCCATGTATACTATCAATTCTTGCATACTCTAGAGCAGCAAAATGTACTCTCTAAACTTGAGATAGTATCCCTAGATTATACTACGTATTCAAATTACCTAAATGACATACCAATAGGCGATGAATTATATATTCTACACAATGGTCATATAGCCCTGCTGAGAGGCAATAAGAGCAGAGAATCTGTTCACGCCGACATGCCAGAGACTTTAGCTCTCCAATATATAAGTACTCCCGGGGTGATAGTGAATCCACTTATTTTACTTGGAGATAGTCGCAAAGACAGGATACGACCCTTAGCAGAGACTGAATTATTATCCATACCTCCAAGTATCATATTAGAATTAGCAGCCAAAGACCATAATTTTGCCAAAATGATTTTGTATTCTTCAAGCCGCGCTGTTTCATCGCTGGAGCAGCAGTTGCTTGTGAGAAACGCGAGTCACAAATACCTCTATACCATGCTTGCAAGTTATCTACTATACCATCAGAGCGACGATCTTATAACTATAACCCAGATTGAACTCGCAGGACTTTTCGGTACCGACAGACCTACTATGGGTCGTATTGTAAGGGAGCTAGCAGAAAAAAACATCATTGAAATAGGACTGAAAGGGAGAACAATAAAGATACAAGATCGCAAAACTCTGGAGGATCTTGCCGCTCAGTACTAAATCAACTTATGAAGTAGGTCA
>CAZPYR010000104.1:0-3844 GCA_964590815.1 uncultured Gammaproteobacteria bacterium
TTAAGAGACGTGTATGTCTCGGTCTTTCATGTCCTGTCACGCTCCCGGGTCTCATAGAAACCACCAGCGGTCAAAAGTTTTGTTGTTCATGCACGAAACCTGATGGCTCTCAAGGAGATCCGATTGATGCATACGAGTATCGTTGTAATGACTTAGGTATAGGCGAATTATTAGCGCCATAATTATAATTGTGATATTAAATAAAAAGCTCCTATATTACATAGGAGCTTTTTTTTGTTGCAAAAAAAATATTATTAGCATATGCTTTTAATATGAATATGTATAAAAAAATAAGAACTATTGTCATTCAAGTAGTAGCATTCTTAGCTATTTTATTACTACCCAAAGTAGCTTTTGCGCAAATTCGAAATTGGGATGATCCCAATGGCGATAAAAATACCGATGATTCATGTCTTATCGATGGAGTTCCAACGCTTAAATGTCTGGAAGTAGTCTTTGCCAATTTGCTTTTTATGACAAATGCGCTTATTTTAATAGTACTTTTTATTATGTTTGTAATAGGTAGCTTTAAGTGGTTGACGTCTTTGGGCGATACTGATAAAGTCCAATCCGCTCAAAACACATTTAAATGGGCGATTATTGGTTTAGTAGTTTATATCAGCTCCTATTTGATTCTTAGAATCATTGATGTCCTCTTGCTAGGTGGAGAAGGTAAGATATTTATGTTTCAGATTGGGGGATAAGGTTTTATTTTTTAGGGGTAAGTTGTATTATTTTTATCCCATCTTCAGGGAGCGGAGAGATGATAGTTTTACGTGTGCGTATCTTTGTAAAGATAAAGTATACGATTAAAGCCAGAATTACCGAGAGTGTGATTACTTTGACTAATCTCATATATTAACGGTCTCGCGGACCAGGTAGTGAGGACGATTTAATACTTCAATATATATTTTGCCAATATATTCTCCGATGATGCCAATGGTAATTAGCTGCACACCGCCAATAAACATGATTCCCACAAACAATCCGGTCCAGCCTGTAACCCAAGGGACGTCTAAGAGATATTTTCCAATAATTGCATAAATCATACCTAAAAATCCGACACTTGCTGCGGTAAATCCCATATAGCTGGCCATTCTCAAAGGGTGGGCCGAAAAAGAAGTAATGCCATCTAGAGCAAAATTAATCATTTTAGGAATAGAGTAATGAGTTGTTCCGGTATGTCTTTTTTCCCGAGTAAAGTATACATAGGCTTCGGGAAAACCGCTCCAGGCAACCAGTCCTCGAAGAAAAGGTGAATGTTCAGGAAGGCTTTTCAAAAATTCTACTACTTGTCTGTCAAGAAGGCGATAATCTCCAACATTTTCTGGTATATGGCTTGCTGACAAGAAATTCATGAATTTATAAAAATACTCTGCAGTTTTTTTCTTAAAAATATCATCAACATCTCTTTTTTTTCTTTTGGCATAGACTATTTTTGCTCCTTTGTGCCAAGCATCAACCATCTCAGGAATAATCTCAGGTGGGTCTTGAAGATCGGCATCAATCGTGATTACGCAGTCTCCTTTAGCAAAGCGATAGCCTGCCACAAGAGCCATTTGATGACCAAAATTACGGTTAAAAGATACAAGCTTTACATTAGTATTTTTTTTAGCTGCCTCTTTGACACGCTCGACAGTGGCATCTTTGGAACCATCATTTACAAAAATAATCTCGTAATTAAACGGAGTGAGGATTGGCACTATTCTGTCCAAAAGTGGATGGATATTATTTTCTTCGTGGTAGACAGGTATGACAACGGTAAGGAGAAAATCTTTCATGTTGGGTATTTGAGACGCACACTGATAATCAGCGCATGATCCTGACTTGTTCCGGGGCCAGGAGTTGAACCTGGCCTAGGAGATTATGAGCCTCCTGTGCAGCCGTACACTACCCCGGAAATATTGCAGTTATCATTTAGCAAATGGCGATTAGCTAATGAGTAAGAACTATTATATGAAACTATTACTCCGATGTCAATTTTTGAAGAATATATCAACCCATTGTTGATAATTGGGTATTGGAGTAGGAGGCAAGATTGCTATGGTCGGAGTCGCTTCGGGAACGATCAGGACCACTTCATTTTTTTTATGGAGATTCAGTCTGTTTCGTACTGTTTTTTCAAATTCATAAACATCTTGCGTCTTTACGTATTCAGTTTTAAGTTCCTCGTTGTGCTTTTTTTCTTTCAGATACTCATTTTTATAATCTTGATAGAAAGCCAAATTTTTACGATACTCCATAATGTTTTTAGTAAGAGACATGATAAAGAAACTCGCTATAAGTAAGACAATAATACGACGTAGTGGTAGCATAGCTATTACTATAACAAAAAAAGAGGACTATTGCATTTTTCGTACTATCTGTGAAATACGTGAAGAATCTGCTTTTGATTTAAGTTCGCGTACACAGATACCAATAAGTGCATTGGGATTGGACTTAAAGAGCTCCTTGTTATTATCTATAACATTTTGTACTTCTTGAGTCAGCATTTCATCAGACATTTCAACCGGAAGATAGTTGGTATATATATCAAGTTGAGCTTGATATTCAGCAGCAAGATCCGCACGACCAGCATTTTTAAATGATTCAATAGCATCTTGAAGCTTTTTTGTCTCTTTACGCATGACTTGTACTACTTCTTCATCAGTGAGTTCTACTTTTTTTTCGATTTCCTGATATTTAATTTGTGCTAAAATATAACGAAGCGTATCTAACTTGACAGAATCTTTAGCTTTCATAGCTTGAATTTGGTCTGTTTGTAACTGCTGTTTTATCATTTCCTTATTATAGCGTATGAAAACTACAAAAAAAACAGATGTATATGAGGCAATAAAACAATTCCAACAGAATACTCTTGGTAATAAACCTCCGGTGGAACAAATGGTTTATGAAGTCCGTCTTATGAATTTTAAGATTCGCCCTGTGACAGGCAATATCTCTATTGTCAATTTTCGCAATACTGATTTGATTGATGCACTTTGGAGTCTGGGTAAGCTGGATGAATTTTATCGGCAAGAGGTAAAAAATATCGCAGTAAAAGACCAGGAGGCATTTATGAGACTGGTCAACGAAATGCGTTGGAATTATCAGGATCAGCTCAATAGAGTGCGCCTGATTCACTCAGATCCGGCACATGAAGAAATTCCTGCTTTTGAAGCAGAAATTTTTAAAGAAACAAGTTTAATTGAAAATTAATCATGCAAAAATTTCCTGTAGTACTTGATCTTGAGACACAGAAGACATTTCGCGAGGAATCTGATCATGCTAAACTTGGCATATCTGTGGTTGCAATATATGATTATGCGACAAATAAGGGGACGGTCTTTACAGAATCAGAGCTAAGCAAGCTATATCCTATACTTGAAAAGTCTTCATATATTGTGGGGTATAATATTCGTTCTTTTGATTTACCTGTTCTTCAAGGATACTATCCAGGCAAAGTGGAGGTTTTTTCTCTATTTGATATATTAGATGATATTAAAGAGAAGATTGGAAAAAGAATAGGTCTCAATGATGTTGCATCGGCAACTCTTAATGAAAAGAAAACAGGACATGGCCTTATGGCTATCGATTATTTTAAAGAGGGCAAATGGGATGAGCTCAAAAAGTATTGTATGGATGATGTGATGGTGACTAAAAAATTGTTTGACTATGGTATTGAAAAGGGAGAAATATACTATCTGAATGAGATGGGAAAAGTGCCAATACGTGTAAACTGGAAGAAGTATATGGAGGACAGTGGAGATGGTGGCGATATGCCGATGACTTTGCCTTTCTGACGGCTTCTTTAAATCTCTTTCCATTTGTGAACTGGGATTGTATAATAACAATCACGCACTTT
>CAZPYR010000105.1:0-3790 GCA_964590815.1 uncultured Gammaproteobacteria bacterium
AATTTTTCGCAAGCTTCATACAGAGGGACACACTATTATTATGATTACACATGAGCCTGATATTGCGGTGCATGCTGAGCGTATTATTTTAATTCGTGATGGAAAGATAGTAGAAGATAAAAAAAATATAAATAGAAAAGTAACACAGTAATCATATGGAATTTTCAGAATTACTTCAAGAATCAATTGGTACACTTACCGTAAACAAGCTCCGCACGGGGCTCGCCATACTCGGGATTGTGATTGGTATTGGAAGTGTTATTGCTCTCATCTCACTCGGGCAGGGGAGTCAGAAAGCCATTGAGAGCCAGATCCAGTCTTTAGGCTCCAATTTGCTGACAGTATCTCCAGGTGGAGGGCAATCTGGAGGCGTACGAGGTGCTCCCGGGAGCGTGACGACTTTGACTATGGCAGATGCAGACGCAATTAAAAACAATGCTCAGTTTACCACTATAAGTAAAGTTTCCCCGGAGTATTCTGGTCGCACGCAAGTAATTGCAGGACGGAATAATACTAATACGTCAATTATTGGAGCGTATCCCGAATATGCTGATGTTCATAAAGTAGAAATGGCATCGGGAGTTTTCATTAGTAATAACGATGTCACAGCCATGTCAAAAGTAGCTGTCCTTGGTCCAACAACTGCGGAAGATTTATTTGGTGAAGGAGTCAATCCGATAGGGCAAACAATTCGTATTAAAAATCAAACTCTTCGAGTCATAGGTTTGACAGTTTCAAAAGGAGGCAGTGGTTTCAATAATCCTGATGATGCGATCTATGTCCCACTTTCTACCGCACAAAAACAATTGTTTGGTGCGAGTCATCTCACGAGCATTGCCATAGAGGCTACCTCTCAAGAGGTTATGACACAGGCACAAAATGATGTGGGTTATTTTCTTTTAGCTCGTCATAAACTTTCAGATCCGACTGAAGCAGATTTTTCAATTTTTTCGCAAAATGATATTTTAAATACTGCATCCTCTGTCACGAGCACATTTACTACACTCCTTGGCGGCATTGCAGCAATTTCTCTTTTAGTGGGAGGCATCGGTATCATGAATATTATGCTTGTCACGGTGACCGAGCGCACACGCGAGATAGGTCTCCGCAAAGCCTTAGGTGCCAAAAAAAGTGTCATAATTACTCAATTTTTGATTGAAGCAATCTTACTCACCATTGTAGGAGGAATCATAGGTATGCTTCTTGGCATGGCAATCTCATACCTAGTTTCATCTCTAATGAGTATTCCTTTTACTGTATCTCTTTCTTCTATTGGTTTAGCACTAGGCGTTTCGGGGGGAATTGGAATATTATTTGGATGGTATCCTGCAAGACGTGCCGCAAATCTTCAACCAATTGAAGCATTACGTTACGAATAATTATCAATTTAAATTTTTGTATGAAATACAACGCAACAAATACAATCATTATTGCGGTGGTTATAGGTGTTTTGGGTTTTTTTGGTGGTATGAAATATCAACAAACTAAAACGTCTGCTTTTAATAGAGGCTTTGGTATGATGCAGGGTGGTGAGCAAAATAGTAATGGTGCACGTCGACAGTTTGGTACTGGAGCTTCAGGTGCCCGCATGGGTTTTAGACCGGTATCAGGGGAGATAATCAGTAGTGACGAAGCGTCTATCACAGTCAAGCTAGATGATGGAAGCAGTAAGATTGTGATGTTTTCAAATAGTACAGCTATCAACAAAGCAGAGAGTGCGACACAATCGGAGCTTATGAAAGGAACAAAAGTAATGATCTTTGGACGTGAGAATACTGATGGTACGGTGGATGCTCAAAATATCCAACTGAATCCAATAAGTCCTATGCAACGTTAAGCTTTTTTTCAGGTTTGCCTCGTATAGTATTCGTATTAAGGTTCATTCTTGAAACAAAGAGTGAAATACGAAAGGAGGTGAAAAAAAGATGGATAAAAAATACTATATAGCAGCAGCCGTTCTGGCAATCGTTGGGGCAAGTATCATAGGAGCGAGTAATGTATCTGCTCAAAACACAGATGCTCGTCAGAATATGATTAAATCCCTAGCACAGAAACTTGGACTTGAAGAAAGTAAAGTACAGACAGCGATGAATTCAATACGTACAGAACGTCAAGCAGAGATGCAAAAAAAGATTGAAGCAAATCTTTCAAAAGCTGTGAAAGATGGCAAGATAACAGAAGCTCAAAAGCAACTTATTCTTAAAAAACACACAGAAATGAAAGCAGAACGAGAACAGTACAAAGACAGTAAACAAAATCTGACTCCTGAGCAAAGAAAAGCGGAAATGGATAAGAAAAAAATTGAACTGGAGACTTGGGCAAAAGAAAATGGCATCGATATGTCAGTATTCCAGCTCGGTATGGGACCAAAAGGCGGCATGCGCGGTTTTGGACATATGAAATAATCAGAAGGGGCGACGTGTAGACACAAAAAACAACTCTCGACGTATACATCGAGAGTTGTTTGTGTAAATACAAAATGTTATGCAGCCTTTTGTTCTTTATTTTTTATTCCGATCCATTCAAAGAATCTATCTTTTAAAGATCCTCTTGCAGATTGTGCCAATTGTTGAATTGGCCGTTCCGCCTGTCTATCCAGTCGAGTTGGATGTAGTGGATCAGCCTCTTTTATAGACGTATTATTTTTTATTGCTTCTTCTATTAACTGTTGAGCTGCACGTCTATCTTCAAGGGAAGTGTTAGGGGGTAAATCTCTTAATAAGGTACGTGCCGCTTCTACTTGTTCTGCTGTGATTTGTGCTTCCCTAGATAAGGTTGGCTGCTCTCTAGTCGGTACTTTATCTTGCACGACAACATCGTCGTGGGTTTTATCAATTTGAGGTTTGTATTCTGTACCTTTTGGTAATATAAAAGAGTCTCCAGGTTTAATTTCTTGTCCTTGATATACAGGTATTCCTTCTCCTCCTTCTGCCATAACTATAAAATAAATTAGTAACATATTAAGCCTATCAGGCACGGGAACGATGTGCAAGAGAGAGCGTGGTGATCTTACAAATATCTATAAAGTTCTATACTTATCTAATGAGTATGCTTCTTTTTCTTTAGCTTTAAAAGGAGGAGTAAAATGATGCCCAGCAGTATACAAATAATACTTATAAGTATACCCATGGGCATAAAGCTTTGTTTGAGTTCAACATTGATGAGTATATTTTTTTCTTTTTCATCACCTTCAACCGTAATTTTTTGCTCAGCTTTAAATGCATTGTAGGCAATCTTTAGCGTATGATTCCCTCCTTCTACATTTTCAAATCGGACGACACCTTTGTCATCGGTCACTCCAAAACGTGGTTTTGAATGGAGTTCAATACGCGCGTTTTTCACTGGTTGACCTTCATGTTCAACTTTAATCGCAAGTAAATACCCTTCGGTTTTTTTCTTGGCGATATCTTTTGGTACATGATCACAGGTATATTGTAGTTTCCATCCAGGATTAATGGTTTGGGCGACGGTTGAGTAGGTAGGCGTATTTTGTTCTATAAGTGTATGAAATTTATTTCCATCTTTATATACTTTTTCTGCGATACTCCATAATGAATCACCCGATTGGACGGTGTAGGAGCAAGTATTTATGGCAATTGGTTTTTGAGTTGTAGGTGTCGGGGAGGGAGTTTTAGAGACCTCAACAACGACTTTTTGAGTAATTTTTGCTATCGGTTTGGAAGGCTTTGATGTGGGCTTTTTTGCGATAGGAGAAATAGTTATATATGGCGTTGATGCAGTAATAATTTTTGTGCCGCTGTAAGCCGTGCGAATATTGGACCAGTCACCT
>CAZPYR010000106.1:0-3772 GCA_964590815.1 uncultured Gammaproteobacteria bacterium
ACTTTGGATCATCCGCACTCTATAATCAGGAATCCAAACATCCGCAGATGACTCTTGCTGCTGCATTGGTAGCTGCAAAAAAAGGACCCTCTGAAATGTGTGGATCTACAGCATGTCAGTCTAAAGCAATTGCCGGCATTATGGATATCCTCGATGATACGGGCACGACAGGTGGTGGTGACGGGCGCGTCCTTGCTTTAGGGAGGAATTTGGCATCATATATAATCGCTGCCGATGTGGTAGATTTAAAAACGGTAAGCCCGGCCAATCATCAAAAATTTGTAAATTTTTTAATTGCAGTACGAAATAAATCAGGTTTCCCCGGCTCATGTGGCAACGGACTGGTAGCATGCCATGAAGATCGCCCAAACAATTGGGGAACTATGGCAGGTGCTAGCCGCATTGCATTAGCTCGATATATAGGCGATACTGCTGATCTTGCAAGCGCAGCTGCTGTATTTAAAGGATATGTTGGAGATCGAGCAAGTTATAGTGGTTTTACGTTTCAATCTACTGCATCTAAGTATTCTTGTTCAAGTGCATTAGTTCCGATCAATCCCCCCGGATGTAGCAAAATGCCACCAGACTGTAATAAGACCTTTGATATGTCTGGTGCGCCGATAGATGATGTCCAGCGAGATTTAGACGACGGACAGGGTTCTTGTCCACCTTATACAAATTACGCTTGGGGCGGGCTTTCAGGAGCCATAGCTCAGGCAGAAATGCTTTATAGAGCTGGCTACGATTCATATAATTGGCAAGATAAGGCTATATTAAGAGCTATGAAATTTGTAACTACGGTAATGCCAGATTCCGCCAGCCAACCTACCTCATGGATGACATGGATAACAAAAAAAAGATATGGTGCTGGTTCCTTCTCCTACACCCCTGAAGCCAATGGTGGGGGGCGTCTCATGGACTGGGCCGACTGGACACATCAATAAAAAAATTGTTGTATTAAATATCCTATGAGCAAAAATGTAGATCACGTGAAAACGAAACAACTCGCCGTACTCTATACTCTCCTATTTGTGGTAGGCGTGAGTTTTTTCCTGCGAAAGGAGACACAAAAGACTACCTATAAACCCACTTATGCTCAAGTACCAACCTCCTCTATTCAATTTGTTGAAGTAGAAGAGGATCTCGTTGCCGATTTTCCCACTATTCCCATATATCCTCGTGCGGAGATAGATGATTCTTATAGGAAAATTGTCAGGAATGAGAAAGGATATGAAGCAGAATGGTATACAACAGATAGTGTCAAGCAGGTACTAGAATTTTATCTTGAGGCATTACCACAGGATGGATGGGTACTCGATTTTATACCTGAAAATTTCGATGCGTATGAAACTCAGTATGAAGCACATAAGGGAAATCAGAAATTATATCTCATGATCGAGGTAGCCGAAACAAATGATAATTTGACAGAAATTGTCGCAGAATTTCCCCTTCAATAACTATGAAATTTTTTAAAACAGTACTCATCTTCATATTATTTCTTTTATATATATTCCCTAATGCGATCTACGGGGCTACTCCTACGGCTCCCAATTTGAAAGTGGCATTTATTGGGGATACTGGCGAAGGGACAGATTTTCAAAATGTACTGAACCTGATTAAAGCTGAAGGGGCAGAAATAGTTTTCCATCAGGGCGACTTCTCCTATACAAGTAGTGCAACTACATGGTCAAATAGAATTAATACTACTTTGCCAAATGTCATTTATTTAGGCTCAGACGGCAATCACGATGATTGGGCTATGTATGCACCTTTTTTTCAGCAACAAATAACAAAGAGACAAAATGATCTAACAGTGACAGGAACCGTAGCCTCGGGTAACTATGCTGTAGTATATAAAGGACTTAAAGTAGCAAATATACAAGAAAATGGATATGTAACATTTGCCAAAGACCAACTTACGACGGCGGACAATATCTGGAAGGTATGTGCTTGGCACAAGAATCAACAAGCTATGCAAGTCGGTAGTAAAACTGATGAACGAGGATGGCAACTCTATGAAGATTGCCGGGCAGCCGGAGCTCTCATCATGACGGGTCATGAGCATAGCTACGAAAGAACCAAAACTCTCACCAATATGACCATGCAAACCATTGACCCTGCGTGTTCAAGTCCAACTCAACTCTGCGTAGCACCAGGGAAAACATTTACTGTTGTATCCGGCTTGGGAGGTACCGGTATACGAAATCAGGATCGATGTCTGACAGGGTGTAATAATATATGGGCAAAAATATATACTTCCGACCAAGGAGCTCAGTTTGGAGCACTATTTATGATTTTCAACTATCAAGGTAATCCAAATAAGGCGCATGGCTATTTTAAGAACACGAACGGACAAATAGTTGATGAATTTGATGTTACAGCAGCCAGTGTAGCTGATGTAACAGGTGGAGCTACTACGCCCACAAGCGTTTTACCTTCAAATAATACGCAACAAGTTACCCAACCTCCTGGTACAAACTGTGCAAAGAAAAATATAGGAAACGCAGATTGTATTACAAACCCCGCCGGGAAAGCTATAGATATACTCGATTACGCCATATGGTATAGTGAATTTATTAAAGGATGCAGTAGTACCAATTTAGCTGGATGTGGCGTAGACTCTGATAATAATGGCAATGTGATGGATGCTAATTTTAACTATCCTGGTACGAATTATAATATTACCGATAGCAAAGTAGATATCTTTGACTATGCTATATGGATACAAGGGTATGTAACAGAAAATCCGGCACAACCAACCACTCCAATGACTGGAAATCCTACGGGGGGTGTAACAGCAACAGTAGCACCTATGCCAACAATTCCACTGACAAGTGTAGGCAAAGCTCTCTGGATATCACCTCAAGAAATTGCAGCACTCCCCGCAAGTGGCGCTGCATGGGATCGTATGCATAGTGCGGCAAACGGTGCTTTGGGCTCATCTGCCCTCTACAATCAAGATGCCGATCATCCTGAACTAACTCTTGCTGCAGCTCTTGTGGCTGCAAAAAAAGGAGCGTCTGAAGCGTGTGGATCTACATCTTGTCAATCTAAAGCCATTGCCGGTATTATGGATATTATCGATGATACGGGCTCAACCGGTGGCGGTGATGGACGTGCTCTTGGCCTCGGTCGAAACCTGATGGCCTATGTAGTAGCAGCCGATGTCGTAAACCTCAAACAAGTTGATCCAGCAAAACATGCTACCTTTGTAGCTTTCCTCAGACAAATCGTAAACAAACAAACTACCGAATGTGGATCACTGCGTGATTGTCATACCAAACGACCCAATAATTGGGGTGCTATGACAGGTGCCAGTCGTATTGCGGCCGATATATATATGGGCGATACAGCAGATCTTGCGATTGCTGCCAAAATATTTAAAGGCTTTGTGGGTGATCGTACTTCATATTCTTCCTTTGAATTTGGTTCCGGCTCAGAAGACTGGATGTGTGACAGTGCTAATCCTCGTCCCTTAAATCCATCCAACTGTGTAAAAAGCGGTCATAACTTATCGGGAGCACTTCCTGATGACATGAGACGAGGTGGTGGATTTACTTGGCCACCTACCCCTACAAATTATGCGTGGGGAGCCTATTCAGCTGCGCTCGCTCAAGCAGAACTCCTCTATCGTGCAGGTTATGATAGTTACAATTGGGAAGATAAAGCTATGCTACGTGCCATACAGTTTAATGCCGCCAATATGGCTTCCTCTGCAAGTGGTCCGACCAATTGGGCACCCTGGGTAGCTAAAAAAAGATATGGTGCTGGT
>CAZPYR010000107.1:0-3772 GCA_964590815.1 uncultured Gammaproteobacteria bacterium
AGGAATTATTTATCATCCAAGTAATTATCATTTACAAAATATTTATCGCGATCCTGATGCGCACATAATCACAGCAGATGGGGGTGACATGATTCATTTAAATGATTTTGCGGAGACGCAGGATATTAATAATTTTCTTGGAGACAATAGTTGGAGCTTAGATAAGGCTCAGCTTCAGCAACTTGTAATTGCTAGTTCAATAATGGGTATGCGCTTTTTCTCCAATTGGAACGGCGAAAAGGGCAAAGACTGGACAAAAACAGATCAGGAAAATGCTTCAAGAATATTTTTAGAAACGCTTGTAGGAGCTGAACAAGGAGATTTATATATAGAAGCGCTTACGGAAAATCCTCCAATTTCTTTCAACAATAATCCTGTCTATAGAAAACAGTGGGAGCTTGCAGGAGTATTATTAAAAAAGTATAATTCTCCAATTTGGGAGAAGACTTTTACGCAGCTTCAAGAATTATATAGTAAATATATTCCAGGCAATACTAAAATGAGTGCAATTGATGATGATGATTTAAGCATGCATCTTAGTATGTTTTTTCGCGATTGTATCACGAATGATTAAAAATCTAACAGCAGTTATAATATAAAGCATGAGTTTTGTACACCTTCATACCCACTCCGAATATTCACTCCTCGATGGTATGGCTCGCGTAAAGGACATGATAAAAAAAGCTAAGGAGTATGGAATGCCCGCACTTGCCCTCACCGATCATGGCGCCCTATACGGCGCATTTCAATTCTTTATCCAAGCTCGCAAAGCCGGAGTAAAACCAATAATCGGTGTTGAGCTCTATAAAGCCAAAGGCAGCCGCCACGACCGCGGAGCCGAAGGAGAACGTGGATCATATCACCTACTGGTACTGGCAAAAAACTTGACAGGATATCAAAATTTGCTCAAACTTGTCACCTACTCAAACTTAGAAGGGTTTTACTACAAACCACGGGTAGACTGGGAACTCCTTGAAAAATACGGTGAAGGACTCATCGCTACCTCAAGCTGTTTGGGCGGTGAGATACCGCAGCTACTACTTGATGATCAGCCACTCAAGGCTGAAGCAGCTCTACAAAAATACATGCAAGTATTCCCTGATAGCTTTTATATCGAGCTTCAACGACATCCTCAACTTGAAAAACAGGAAGAAGTAAACGAAAAACTGGTAAAACTATCACGCAAGTTCAATGTGCCGCTTGTTGCCACCAACGATGTACACTACCTGGAAAAAGACGATGCCTATGCGCAGGAAATACTGCTTTGTATCCAGACCCAGCGCACAATAGTCGAAAAAAATAGACCACTTACCATGTACGATGTCCCCGACTTTTACTTTAAAAGCCCGGAAGAAATGAAAGCACAGTTTGCCGACTACCCAGAAGCCATAGAAAATACACTAAAAATTGCCGAACAATGCAATGTCGAAATACCTCACGGCAAATTGATACTGCCCAACTACCCCGTGCCAGAAGGCATGACTACTGAGCAATTTTTGCATGATATGTGTTTTAATCAAAAGGATCGAGTAAAAGGTGGCTTTGATGAAAAAGTGATTGATGAGCGCCTCAACTATGAGCTGGAAATAATCCAATCAAAAGGGTATACCAACTACTTTTTGTTCGTACAGGATATCGTAATCTGGGCCAAAAATGCTGGTATTGCCGTGGGCCCCGGCCGCGGATCTGCAGCGGGATCGCTTGTCTCATATGTCCTTCGCATCACCGATATTAACCCGCTCGAATACAACTTGCCATTTGAGCGATTCCTCAACCCCGGGCGAAATACTCCACCCGATATCGATATCGACTTTTCAGATCGTCGCCGTGAAGAAGTGATCAAATATATGTCGAGAGAATATGGAGAAGATAAAATAGGGCAAATAATCACCTTTGGTACTATGGAAGCCAAGATGGCGGTGCGCGATGTAGCTCGTGCTTTGGGGCTATCGTACGCACAGGGAGACCGAATATCCAAGATGATACCTCCACCAAAGCAAGGTTTTCATATGTCTCTCCAAACAGCTCTCGATGAAGCACCGGCCCTCAAGCTGGCCTACAATGGAGAAGAAGATGTAAAGAAAGTGATCGATATAGCAATGCGTGTGGAGAGTTTGCCTCGCCATTTTTCGGTGCACGCCTCGGCGGTCGTAGTAGCCGATAAGCCGCTCATCGAGTATGTGCCACTGCAACGTGACAACAAAGAAGGTCGTATCATCACCCAGTTTGATATGTATAGTATAGATTTAAATGCCGTCTCGGACAATGAAGCGGTGGGACTCATAAAAGCAGATATCTTAGGTCTTCGAAACCTTTCAATCCTTGAAGAAGCTCTGGGCTTTGTAAAAGAATTTAATGGCCAAACTATAGATATCCATGAAGTGCCACTCAATGACAAAAAGACGTATGAACTCATGAGCCGAGGTGAAACAATAGGAGTCTTCCAACTTGAGTCGGCAGGTATGCAACGGCTTGCCAGAGATCTACAGCCGGAAAAACTTTCAGATATCACCGCCATGGTCGCGCTCTACAGACCAGGCCCGATGGATCTTATACCTGTATTCATATCTGGTAAAAAAAATCCACGTCGTATCAAATATCTGCATCCTGATCTCAAGAAAATCATGGGTGAGACATATGGCATACTCGTTTATCAGGAACAAGTGATGGATATTGCTGTGGAACTTGCCAAATTTACCCTTACAGAAGCGGATTTGTTGAGGATGGCAGTGGGTAAAAAGAAAAAGAAACTCATGGAGGAAGGAAAAAAGAAATTTGCAGAAGGCATGGTGACTGCTGGCTATACCAAAAAGCTTGCAGACGACATCTTTACCTTTATAGAAAAATTTGCAGCCTACGGATTCAACAAAGCACATGCCGCGTCATATGCCCTTATAGCCTACTGGACGGCATATATGAAAGCCAACTATCCAGTCGAATTTATGACAGCCCTCATGACTGCAGAACTTCAGGGAGTAGCAGGACCTCAGCGTGAATTTAGCCTGATATAAATAAATCTGTTTCACGTTTTTCCATAGAGGGTCGTTCTATACGCTTTGGTATGGCCGCCATTAAGAATGTGGGTTCTGCTGCAGTCGACTCGATCATTGCCAGTCGGCAAAGTGGAGGCGAATACAAAGGACTACGTGATTTTCTCAACAGAGTAGATTTGCGTAAAGTAAATAAAAAGACTGTTGAAAGTCTTATCAAAGCAGGCGCCTTCGATGTCTTTGGGACACGTGCGACACTTCTGACTGCCTATCCACAAGCTGCCCGCGAAATCACCAGCTCCAAGGCGTCTGAGGACCAGGGACAATTTGGTCTTTTTGGAGGAGATAAAGCAAAAGATGCTATCGATGATTTTGCTCAGCTTCCCGAGTTCCCGGAAGATACGATCATGGAGTTTGAAAAAGAAGTGATAGGCTTTTTGCTTTCCCGAAATCCTTTAGATAAACATAGTGCGGTGATAAAAGAAAAAGTGAATAAAAAAATAAGTGAGCTTACTATAGAAGATGCTGATAGAGAATTTGTTTTTGCTGGTGTCATAACCAATATAAAAATTATTAAGACAAAAAAAGACAATGCTGAAATGGCATTTTTGAGTATCAATGATGCTAGTGCGGCCTGTGAAGTAATAGTATTTCCAAAGACCTATGCTAAAATTAAGAATAGTTTAAAAATGAATGGTGTGTTATTATTCAAAGGAAAAGTAAACGATAGAGATGGTGAATGTAGCATAATTATTGACAAAGCTGTCAATTTAGATGACAGA
>CAZPYR010000108.1:0-3749 GCA_964590815.1 uncultured Gammaproteobacteria bacterium
CTACCATTGCTAAATTCAGCTTTGATTTTACCATCACTTTTATCAAGAAAAAGCGAATATACTCCTTTATCCAACAATCCCTGCATGTAGTTGGCACTGGCATTGAAAACGCTTTCGGGACTAAACCATAGATCTATTGTAAAATCAGATGCTAAATCGATATTATTGTTATCTGCGACCGTGAGATAATCGTTCCTGCCATCAAAGTTAAACGAGCTGCCATATTTACCAGGAACCCATTTTGATGTGGTATCAGAAGATATTTCTGCGCTAAAATTATCTATATCCCAGGCATTTGAAATATTACCACCTATCCATCCTACATTTCCAATACCCACTCCCCAAGTACCGGCTGCAGTAAGAGAATTATCTGAATCACTAATTTTTTCTACATCGTTTACATATACCTTTTTATCAGTATCAGTAATTACGAGTTTAATTACATCGTCTGCATTCCATGTAATATCCACGCCAGTTCCTCCCACACCTAAGGCAGTATCCGTACCACCTACAACTTTATACAGTATGAGGCTGGCTGTACTATGTGCGGTGGAAAGGATTCTTACAGCATACATATTGTTGTTATCTGTCCGTCTCCCAAATATATAAAAAGGACGGGTGTTAGTGTCTGTTGGAAAAGCCTTTAATGTTATGCTGATAGACTGGTTGACCTCTGTTGGGTTGGGAAGAGCTGCATAGAATTCTCCAGTTCCTACTTCGGTGCCAACGGAGGATTCTAATATATCAGAGGCACCAGTTACTCGTAGGAATCCAGCAGCAGTATCATATACAGATGTCCATCCTACACCTACATCAGGCAAATGAGATGCAAGAGCTGTGTCCGAGCTTTCAGTAAATGTATCTGAAACTAATACTCCCCCATTTGGATTTGTGCTTGACCCTATAGTTGCTGTATATCCATTTCCTGATGAGTCAACTATGGTTGATTCATTATCGCCGACCTTATCATCTAATTTCCAGTAAGCGATGGGTGGCGGTGCAAAATTATACAGTGCTAATACTTCAGAGGATGATAAAGCACGATTATATATACGTGCCTCATCGATAGCACCTTTAAAATCTTCTACTGCATCTGCTCGTTCACCAAATCGCAAAGGGGCGGATCCATTTGTATATGATCCAGATACGGAAGTGTATGTAGTAACTAATTGTCCATTTAAATAAAACTCCAATTTCGGGCCTGTAGTTTCTTTTGTATCTATGACCATGGCAACGTGATACCATGGTCCGCTACTCACAGTTGTGGTAGTAGTTCCACCCATATAAGTGCCCCCTGCAGCCGTAAAGACGACTGCGCTTATAGTATTGTCTGATTCAAGTCGTATATCCCATTCATAATTGCTACCACTGCCTTTGGAAATAATTGTCTGTCGACTACCTAGTGCATTAAACTTTACCCAGCTGGCAACTGTGAGTTGATTGGTATTGGAAAGGGAATAGAGATCGTTATCTGCAATATTTATATAATCATCGGTGCCGTCAAACACTATGCTATTACCATATTTTCCGATATTATGACTGGTATTATTACCCCAGGTTCCCGTACTGCCGACGCCTGAGCTATCCAGAGATGGGGTGGCTGTTTCATCAAATTTCCAGTAACCACTCAATCCATGAGTAAGATTTTCGCCGGTATTACCAGGATTATTGCCGATTTGTGCTGCTAAACCATGCACACTGCCCCGAGATATATAATCGGTGTTGATTTGTGTTGACGTTCGAGCATATGGGTAAATTTTGACGTCATCAATATAACCTTCGAAATATCGAGTGGCATCTCCAGCACTCCATGTTCCAACTTGTACGACAGTCGCACTATCTATCATAGCTGCACCCTGGGTTGAGCTTGCAGCCTGTTTTCCATCAATATACAAATACCCAGTATTTCCAGCTCCTCCTTGTACAGCGCATACATGAGACCAAGAATTTAGTGGTACTGTTTTAGTAGATATAAGATTTAAAGTAGAAACAGAGGAAGCATTCCAGGAAGACCATGAGACTGCACCGGTATTAGAAATGTAGAATTGAAATTCGTTTGTGCTACTTACATTACTAGAATTATTCCTTTTGACAACGATATTGTCAGCGGCTGAATTTAGGACATTTGGTCTTACCCATGCGCATACGGTCAGAGTATCACTATAAAAATCTCCCATAGAAACATAATCTCCCGTACCATCAAAATATAAACACTTGCCTGAGATACATTCTGATTCACTTTTCCATACAGCATTTGTTATAACCCCATTGTAATTACTGGTTGTCCTGTCGTGAGCTATAGAACCATATCCTTCATCAAATCCCCATGCCGCAATAGGTCCCGGTCCTTTTTCTTCAGCAGTACGTGTTGTAATTGCTGGGTCTCCACCGCTTGGAGTGAGAGTAGTATAACTTGCTACATTCTGACTTGCAGATTGAGAGCCTGCATTCCCATAATACACATATCCAGCATTCCCGCCATTAATAATGCTCGGAAATATAACTTCAAAAGTAGTAGCTGCATTATTACAAGTACCTGTAAGTTGATAAAATAAAGTTTTGCCATTTATATCAGTAAAACGTATGTCATCGCAATCACTTTGTATGACACCGTCAGTAATAAGTTCTGCAGTATCTAGACTGAAAGTAACTGAACGATCATTGGAAATAGCTGCATTATGGGTAAACGTTATGGGCTGGCGATAACGAAAATTGTCGTCGTACCAGTTGGCTGAAGCTCCTTTTCCAAATTTAAGAAAAATCATTACCCCAATAAATGCGAAACAGAAACCTAAAGCCAATATCAGTATAAGACTGTTTTTATCTGGAAGTCGTAGCCGTGGTAATCGAATGCGCAAATGAAGCATATATTAATAATACCTATTTTTTACGTTTTTTTAAATACAAAATAAAAGGAGAAATGGCATTAGAAAGCACTTTGGTAAAAAGCTATTTAAAAGAAACTGCGCCGTTATTGTATATGTCTTTCACTTGTACAGCCGTGAGGGCATAATTGTAGATACGGACATCATCGAGTTGGCCTCCAAATACCGACCAGCTGTCTGGTGATACATTTGCATTTCCTCCCAGTCTCAATGGAGCAGACTGTACCAGAGTGCCTGAACTCGCCGCTACCGTGCGTACATATTTACCATTTTCATAGGTGATGAGATTGCTGCCTTGGCGCATAGCCACAATATGATGCCATGTCCCATCACGTATATTGCTCCGGCCGTAGGCTACATACATATTGTTTGCGGTATATATCTGAAAATACCATTCGGGATTTGCATCTGCATTGGCGGCAACCAGATTGTATCCTTGCCGTGAGACATCATTGTCTTCATGGGAAATCATATGAGGCCATAGAATTACTTGCTGAGGTAGAGTAGTCTTTACCCAAGTTGCAATAGTAAAATCCTGAGAGGCACCAAAATCAAAGCGGGAATCAAAAGCCGTTTCAACATAATCATCGGTACCGTCCAGATGTATCCCGGCATTAATTTTTCCGGAAGCTCCACGGGACCACATCTGCGAATTACTACCAGAGGTACAAGTACCTGCAGCCGTATTGCCACTTCCTCCTGGCGTAAGAGTTCCGTTTAGTCCCAGTGCGCGGTTGCTGCCGTCGCGTGCGCTATTATAAGCGGTGGTACCTTGACATTCGTCTAGTTTGTAATGTACAAGGGGAGCACCTTTATTGTAATCCCAGGCAATTTGAGCGGGGGAGCGGGCATAGTTGTAAATTT
>CAZPYR010000109.1:0-2649 GCA_964590815.1 uncultured Gammaproteobacteria bacterium
TAGCTGGTGCAAAGACTGCTACTGCTCCTCAATTAGTGGTCATAGATTCAGCCACAACGCAGGCAGCAGATGTAGGGGGTAGCCTTGGTCTTGCCGGATATAACGGTGCTTTTATGATTACATACGGATCGGTATCTGGGCTTAAAGAAAATGGTACGGCAGGTACGACCAATGGTTATTTATCTTTTGCTACACGCCCAGGGAGTGGCAGTCTTTCCGAAAAAATGAGGATATCATCTTCGGGGAATGTAGGGATTGGGACGACGAGTCCGGGTGCCTTATTACATCTCTCTGCTAGTGGAACAGATGGACCTCAATTGAGATTAACTAATACAGGTGGGGGATCTACTTGGTATATATCAAAAAGAACCGATGGTATTAATTTTGGGGAAGCAACTGTATCCGACGGACAATTATATATTAGAGATGGTGGAAATATTGGAGTAGGTACAATTTCTCCTTCAGCTAAATTTGATGTGCTTGGCACAAGCTGGCTGAGGGGGAGTACGGCGACAAGTGGTGGATTGTATGTGAATAGTAGTGGTAATGTGGGCATTGGGACGACGAGTCCGGCATCTAGTCTGCAAGTCTCTACAGGACAAATATTGGCACCAGATGGAAATGTTTCAACACCTGGGTACAGTTTTGGAAGTGGATCAACTACTGGTATTTCTAGAAATGGATCTGCACTCCAATTTTCTATTACAGGCTCAAGATATGCTCTGCTAGATGCTGCTGGTTTAACATTAAATAACGACACGTTGGGATTAATGTTTGGAACTTCGCAAGATTTGAAACTATTTCGGGATGCTGCCAATATATTAGCTCTAAGAAACAGCACCAACTCACAAGAATTTCGTATATATAATTCGGATTCAAGCGCAGATGAATTTGCTTCATTTGGTTTTATAAATAATTCAAATGTTTTTGGTATAGAGACGGAGCAGGTAAGTGGGGGGACAGTTAGACCAATTGCATTGTTAGGTGGCAATGTCGGCATCGGCACGACAGCTCCTTCTGCGAAGCTTGATGTTGCTGGTAATGGTCGATATACAGGCCAGCTTATTGTAGCCGGAATCCCCACGGGAAATGGTGTGTCTCAAGGTGCGTTGTATGTGAATCCGAGTAGTGTGAGTTCTTCACCAGCTGCAGCATGGACAGATAAAAATGCATGGGATAATACTGGTGGGCATGGCGCGTTTGCAGATTTGGACAACGATGGTGATAAAGATTTTATACACAATACCGGGACGGCATATAAAAATACGGGAACTGCTTCATCACCAACATGGACTGCAGAAGCTACGTGGAATTTTACATTTTCTGTTTGTTCAGTAGGTGGTGTTTTGGGGGGTATTGATTTTATAGATATAAATAATGATGGAGATCAAGATTTATTTATAACATGCGATGGCAACAGTAGCACTACAGTGAGAGCCTATGAAAATACTGGCTCAGCTAGTTCACCCTCATGGTCAGCAAATACTGGCTGGAATATATCTACTTCTGGGGTTGGAAACGTAAATAGAAAAATGTCTTTTGCAGACTTGGATAATGATGGAGACTACGACTTTTTGATAAGCGGTGCTTATGGAGCTACACCAATTGCTTATGAAAATATAGGCACTGGAAGTTCTGCGAGTTGGGCTGCAAAAGCTGCTTGGAATTTACCTTCACTTGGTGGTAGTTACCATCACTCAGTTGAATTAGGAGATCTAGATAATGATGGAGATTATGACGTGATGGTTGGAGCTAGAGATAGCGGAGGAAATGGTAACTATTTAGCATATGAAAATACCGGAAATACTTCTTCGCCCACATGGACAGCGAATACTTCATGGAATGGAACAACAGTTGGTAACTATGCATATCCATCTTTAGTAGATATAGACAATGATGGCGATTTAGATCTATTTGCTGAAGGAAATGCCTATGAAAACACTGGTTCTGTGGGGGCCAATACAAATACACTTTTCGGGGTTGCAGTAAATGGGGATCAGAAGATGCGACTAAACGGCCAAGGGAGTCTAGAAATGGATGGTGTGCTTTCGGTTGGGCAGGCATATAATGGCGCACTTACAGCACTTACTGTGACTCAGGGTGGGACTGGCGATATAGTAAATATTTTTGATGGATCAACCGAAGTGTTTACGATATTGGATGGAGGGAATGTGGGGATTGGCAACACAAATCCGACTGCAAAACTACATGTGTCTGGCGATATGCGACTCACCGGAGCATTTTACGACAGTACCAATAGTGCAGGCAGCAATGGACTACTGCTCACCAGTACGGGGGTGGGAACTACGTGGAGTAGTATCGCGGGAGCTCTGGGAGGGAGTGTATTTCTAAACGACGGAAATGCGTTTGGAGGACTTGCGACACTTGGTACGACCGATGCGAATGCTCTGCGATTTATTACGGCTGGTACCGAGGCGATGAGGGTACTGACAAATGGGAATGTGGGTATCGGGACGGTGACTCCCGGAGCTGCTTTTGAAGTCAAAGGTACAGGTACATCTACAAGTCAGTTGAAGCTCACTGATGCTTCTGGCGCATATAGTACTTTTACTAAATATACATCTGCATCGCCATGGTTTGGGTTATTAGACATCGCGGGATCTAATGTATCTGGGAGTGAAATTACAT
>CAZPYR010000109.1:2659-3733 GCA_964590815.1 uncultured Gammaproteobacteria bacterium
CTCCCGATGGAACAACGTATTTAAGAGTTGGTTCTTATGGGACACGGATTGGTACGTTAGGTACAGTAAGCGCTCCTGCACTTAGTTTTTCAGCTGATACTAATACAGGAATTTGGTCTTCAGGTGCTGATACATTGAATCTTTCGACAGGTGGTTCAGAGCGGTTTCGTATAAACTCAAGTGGGAATGTCGGAATTGGGACGACGAGTCCTGGAGCTGAATTGCAAATTACGGATACATCAGGATCACAAAATGAACAACTGGTTTTAAAATTAAATACCCCTACATCTGGAAATAATAATACAGCATTAAATTTTTATGTAAGTGGTGGCAACAATGCAAATTCATATATCACAAACGTATGGAATGAATCTACTTCAGCAGGGGAAACACATAGACTTACATTTTTAGGAAATCCGGTTGTTATACAATCATCAACACCACTTTCGGTGCCTAGTGGTAGCATTAGTTTGCCTGCTTATACTTTTTCTACAGATACAGACACAGGTTTGATTAGATCCGCCGCTGATTCATTAGGATTTGTGACAGGGGGAAACGAAAGAGCAAGGATCGATTCATCGGGAAATGTGGGAATTGGGACTACGGCACCATCTCAAAAACTGCATGTTGCAGATGGGCGTGGTTTAATAAACTCAACAGACACTACAAATAATTCTGGATATTTTAAAATTACAAACGGAAATGGGACTTTGCTAGATGTTGCTAATTGGGGGATAGGTGTGGGTACGGATGCAGAATATAATTATGATATCGTCTTGCCTCAAATGAAATTGAATCAAGGGACGATACTCACATCTACAACTTCCGTATGGGATACTTCTGGAAATCGTTTAAGATTTGACCCATCTAATTTCTCTGTTGGGCCTGATGATTCTACAATGTATTTACGTGTGGATAGTGGTCGAACTATTATAGGAACTTCAGTATGGAATGACTCGGCCGCAGAGAATGGACAGTTAATTATTCGTAATGACAGTTCATCTCGTAAAGGGTTTGTCTTAAAAGGTGCTTCAGGACAATCAGTTGATTACATAAATATTTCGTCGAATACTG
>CAZPYR010000110.1:0-3724 GCA_964590815.1 uncultured Gammaproteobacteria bacterium
TTATAGAGCTTAGAAAGTAATTGCGATACTTTAGAGACTTCAGCTATCCACTGAGCCCCAGATAACGTGGGCTCTCCACCTCCCAGTTTGACTTTTACCTTATTGAAGCCGCGATCTGCTGCGTCACTGAGGATTTTATTGAGAAATGGTCGTATTGACTCTGTGGGTATACTATTTCTCTTTTCCTGTATCACATCCATACCAGTAGCACAACCCATACATCGCAAATTGCAATGATTTACTACCTGAAGCCAAATCTCAAACTCTCGTGTCTCTTTGGGTATAGATAATTCACGAGTGTGAAAAAGAAGATTATTCTTATGCAATATTCGACGTATACTATCAGTTGCTTTTTCTCCCTTCGTTTGAAGTGCTTGCATTTCTTCAGGGGATACTAAAATAATTTGAGATAGGTATCTATCATAGGCGAAGGGCTTTTCTTCGGCAAATTGAAAGACACCATTTTGAGTACCTATAATTTCTTTACCAAAGAAATATGTTTGATCAAAATTATGCGTTATTGTTTCTTTTTTTTGTCTTTTTACCATGAGTATATGCAGTTGTAGATCGTACCGTTATTTTTTCCGGAGTTAAAAAAGCACATGCGCAATTGCATTGCAATAATAAAGGGTTTGTGTTATTCTGACAAAGATCTCGAATAGCAATGATTTTCATAAGTGTTGTTACGATGTCAAATATTAATGAGATTATTATGTATTAATTACATATAAAATCATGACATTTTATCGACATGTTATGATATGGTATGAAAACAACAGTTGTTTATTCTCCACTTGTGGAGTATCAAAATACGATCTATAACCTCTCGGAGGTATACAGTGGCTTTTTTATTGAAAATGGTTTCTTCTATACAGCTACTGTCCCTCATGACTTCACAAACTATGTGTGTCTGCCCCGATGGAAATGTCTACAAGATGAGAACGTTTGGACAAAAATAAAGGATGCAAGTAAAAATATTAAGCTGGATAGACATTGGTATTGGCAATGTCAGCCAGATTATATTCCAGATCTATGGGAAGAGATTGCAGCTCTCCAAAAACCCGAGATTACAAAATATGAGCATCTACTTTCCTACTATCAGAATGATATAGAAAAAATTTTGCTTTCCATTCGAGATGTAGCCAAAGATTTCGAAATAAATATTACCCATTATGGTACAGCTGGAAGTTACTCAATAAGTAAAGATAGACTGATAATGTGCGTTATTGACTTTCCAGACACTTTTTTACAAAGTGTGACTTTTGGTATAGGCGCTTATGCGGTACATCAGTCGATGTATGACTTTAACAGTGAAAGCCTATGGCGGGAAAGGCAGCGTGCTATAGATACTCTCATTCGTAGCACTAAACTTGGAAACTGGTATCAACTTGAAAATTCCATTATTGAAAGTAGTCGCAAGCACATGCCACTTACATATCGTAATGAAACACGGTCTTTTTTAAATTACTATGGATTAATTGAAGCACGCTTAGGGGATTTCTCTTTGGTTGAAGATATCCTTATTATTGCTGAAAAGAAAATACACCTTACAAAGCAGGAAGTACTTATTGTATCGCAGCTATTGTCAAGGGGGCAAGGATCTATTTTAAGTTATGATATGGCAGCCGAAATATTATGGGGAGATAAGTCTTTTGCCAAATTTTCATTGCAGACTATTTCTAAAACAGTGGAGCGAATCAATAAAAAGGTAAAAAATGTCGGTATTCATCAGGTTTTTATCAAGAATAAACCAAAAATGGGATATTACTTATAACTTTATATTCACAGCCAACTCAAAGGGTCAGCAGAGGGATCATACTATATAGTATATTTTAAAGAGAATGAAACAACACAGAACTATTATTCATTGAAAAATATTTTCTTTTCACTATAATATCTTCATGGCTAAAATGGTAGATCTTACAAAAGATGATGTCTTGCATATCGCAAAACTTGCCAATCTCCCGATTGATGATGCTTCTATCGAAAAGTTCCGCAAACAGCTCACCGAGACTTTGAATTATGTAGAAAATTTAGAGGAGCTTGATACTAAAGATGTACCACCCACTTCACATTCAACCAATGCAAAAAATGTCTTTTTTGAAGATGGCACAAAAAATGAGCGGCTGTTTACGCAGGAAGAAGCTTTGAAGAATGGCAAGTACACGAAACGAAATATGTTTATGGTGCCGAGAATTATGGAATAGTTTAATTGTCAAATATGTCATTCCCACGAAGGTGGGAATCCAGGCATTAAGCCCTGGATCCCCGATCGTAGTCGGGGATGACACAGTATTACAATATGGACCTTTTTGGAAAATCACTTACCGAATTAAAACAACTCATTGCAGAGAAAAAAGTATCTGCATCTGAGGTGTGGGAGTATTTTGCCGCAAGATCAAAGAAATATAATACAGATTTAAATGCATATCTCACCTTTATAGATACACCCAATGAAAAGAGCGGTGAACTTGCGGGTTTGCCTTTGGCGATAAAAGACAATTTTTGTACCAGGGGTATCCGCACTACAGCCTCAGCCAATGTACTCAATGATTTTATACCGCAATACGAGTCTACAGTAACTCAGCGACTCAGCGATGCAGGAGCTCAGTTTTTGGGAAAGACGAATATGGATGCGTGGGCTCATGGCTCATCTACAGAAACATCAGATTATGGCCCCACAAAAAATCCTTGGGATACGACTCGTGCCCCAGGTGGTTCATCGGGTGGTACAGCAGCCGCAGTATCTGCCTATTTGGCACCAGCCGGCATTGGCTCGGAAACCGCTGGCTCTATACGACAGCCTGCATCTTGGTGCGGGATTGTTGGTATCAAACCAACCTACGGTCGAGTTTCACGCTATGGCGTGATTGCGATGGGATCATCGTTTGATTGCCCTGGGCCCATGACACAGACTGTTGAAGATTCGGCTATGTTATTGAGTGTTATAGCAGGAAAAGATCAGTACGACGCAACTTCAGCATCAATCGATGTGCCAGACTATGTATCGCAAATGAAAGAGAAAAAGAAATACACGATTGGTGTACCCGAAGAATACATGAAAGATCTCGATGCGGATGTGAAAAAGAGAGTAGAAGAATCTATAAAAATCATGGAAAAGATGGGCCATACTGTAAAGACCGTAAATCTTCTTTCTCCCAAATATTCGATTTCAGTCTATACTATTTTACAGCGCTCTGAGGTTTCTTCCAACCTTGCCCGCTATGATGGGATACGATTTGGCCACGATCGCAGTACCTTTGGACAAGAGGCAAAGCGCCGTATCATGCTTGGGACGTATACGCTTTCACATGGCTACTATGATGCATTCTATAAAAAAGCTCAAAAGATAAAAACGCTTATTATCCGTGATCTCAAGCGGGTATTTGAGGATGTCGATCTCATCGTCGCGCCTCCGACCCCGATAACGGCCCTGAAATTGGGTGAATTCGAGAAATACCCTTTTTTTGGTGAGACCATGGATGTCTTGAATGAAGCGGCGGCAGTAGCAGGTACGCCAGCGATGAATGTCCCGTGTGGACTGGATTCAAATGGCCTACCTGTGGGGTTGCAGATCATGGGAAACTATTTTGATGAAGGAAATATCCTGAATCTTGGATACCAATTTGAACAAGAGACACAATTTTTTGATGTAATAAAAAAAGGACAGGAGAAATATAAATGATTTCTTTGTCATTCTCACGAAAGTGGGAATCCAGGCACT
>CAZPYR010000111.1:0-3681 GCA_964590815.1 uncultured Gammaproteobacteria bacterium
TGCATAAAATGTATTGTCATTCCGGGCATGACCCGGAATCCAGGCTTTGACCCTGGATCCCCGATCGTAGTCGGGGATGACATTATAAAATAATTTCCAACTCCCAAGGCTCAAATCCTACCTCAAGTAATTTTTGTTTGGCTGCATCTTTGGAGCCAAACATTTTGGTAAAGCCATCGGCTGTTTCACGAATATCATAAGGAAAAATTATCCAGGCATCAATGCTATGTGTCCAAAAGTCTGGTTTGAAAGTTGTATGGGGTTTTATATAAGGTGACAAAGTGTAAATTTTTTTGACACCTTTCTTTTTTAGATAATCGACTGCAATATGAAAGGTTTCTCCGGTGTCTGACACTTCGTCAATGAGCAGAACTGTTTGATCTGTAAAATTGCGATCGGATTTTTCTATAAGTATTGGTTTATCTAATTTTTTTAAGTCATGATAGGAAGAAATAGTTATGTGTGAAATAGGAAGAGTCTCGAGTAAGTCTGAAATGATGCGAGAGACTACGGTACCTCCACGGGAAATGGATACAATGCAATTATATTTGACTTTTTTTATTTGAGGAAAAAGGGCAAGACAATCTTTTTCTAGTTGAGTCCAGGAGATTTTTTGGAAGGTAGGATGGGCCATATCCTTAATTATACTTGAAAAGTACATAACACGGATGCATTCTAGGTGTTTAGCGTCTAGTTCCTACGAAAGTTCTAACCTATAATCAATGTATATGGTATGTCTGTAGAATCAACCCTTACACCTCGAGAATATAATGAAATGGATAAGCCGACCCATGAATGCGGCATAGGTATGATCTATACGTTCCGTCCAACACCAAAAAAAGACAATCTGTTGGCGATAGGGCATGCGTTACAACACCGAGGTCAAAATGGAGCAGGTATTGTGACAAGCAGCATGAATGAGCCTAAAACTGGGATAGGGCTGCTCGATAAAGCTTTATCTGAAGAAAAAACACAACTTCTTGATAGCCCTTCCTATTGGGCTATGATACATCTACGGTATGGCACAAGTGGCGGATACAGCGATGAAAATTTGCAACCAATTATGATGGTAGCCGCAAACGGTCAGCAGTTTTTTGTAGAGGTAAACGGCAATAATCCGCTTATGGAACGTTTACGAGAAAGATATCAGTTGCCTACTGAATGGAGCGATACACGTATAGCTACTTTTGTATTATCTCAAATGGCCGTAGATGATTGGGATCAGGCTATAGTGGCATTTTCTGAACTAGAAGAGGTGGCAGAAGGAGCCAACAATATGCTCATCGGTACCGGAGATTCCATGTATGTTATACGAGATAAGTACAGAATTCATCCTTTTGTATATGGAGATTATGGTGATGGAGAAGGGGAAGTATATGGATCTGAAACCGTACTGTTTCAAAAGTTGGGAATACAGCCAAAAGGCGAAGTAACCCCAGGCTCTGTGACAAAACTTACCCCGCAGGGAAAAACAATACTCAAAGAGGGGCATCAAGAACGGGGGAATGCATGTATATTTGAGCCTGCATATTTCTCAAGTCCAAATAGTCATATTGAAGATGTTGGGAATCCTGAACAGTGGATGTCTAATATGTGGTTTCGGATGAAATGCGGTGAATATGTAGCAAAGGAATCACCTGTCCCTCATGCAGATTTTGTGGTAGGAATGCCTGATTCAGGTGTGCCCTTTGCCCATGGTTTTGCCAATGGCGCTAGGTTGCCTTACTACCCTAGTATGATACGAAGTCATTACAACGGAGAAGGAGATGTACGGACATTTATGCAAGATGCGCAGATGAGTACTATCCCACTTCTTGTAAAAGGTAAACATATGCCTGTTGTTGACCTGCGTATTTGGAAAGATAGAGTAGTGGTCATTGGAGATGACAGCTTGGTAAGAGGGCACAATTCACAGCAAATTTCTGATATGATCTGGAGGCTTGGAGCAAAGGAAATACACTGGCGGTATGGATATCCGCAAGTGCGTTTTCCGTGCCCACTGGGCGTCAGTTTTCGTTCTCAAAAAGAACTGGTAGCGGCTATTGCTGAGGGGGACAATGAAAAAATTGCAAAACTTATAGGTGTGACGAGTGTAGGATTTATAAGTAATGAAGGAATCATTCAGGCCGCACAAGAAATATTTTTACCATTGAATGCTGTCGGTAGTGATAGAGTATTTCTTGAAAATGGCTGGTGTGGAGGTTGCGTGACCGGACAGTACCCAATACAACTGGATGATATGAAGGAAGGATCGATATTTAGTTCAAAGAAAGATACCCATTAAGCGTGGGGATGACTTTTTTTGAAAGCTTCAGAAGTGATCAGTTTAAAACGTGCATTTTGTCTCATTTCTTCTACATTCCGTGCATTGAGATAAGTTGATGCACTACTTGCCCCAGCCCAATATTTTTCCATCAATTTTTGTACAGTATCATCTACAGGTACTTCTCGAGTTACTCCCTCAGCACCTGAATTTACTGTATGCTCTTTGCCTCTTTTTTCCATAGATGTGGCTGAAGCGGAACCATAGTATACTCTTTTTCCATCTAGAGTCTCTCCGTCGGCTTCTTTAGTACGAGCAAATTGGCCTCCCATCATAGCAAGATCAGCACCTGCAACAAGGGCTTTTACTACATCTGCTGGATACTTAATGCCACCGTCTGCAATAAGTAATGTTTTATGTCCGAGACTCCGATTATTGGCTTGGCGGGCAGCAAGTATTGATGAAAGGGAAGAGCCATAAACAGCAGTTGTTTCAGGAGTGCTGCATATTGATCCTGTACCTATAGAAAGTTTGGCGCCGTCTATGCCATATGTGTTGTACCAATCAATTTGTTCGGCTTCTGACACATTGCCTGCGATTACAAAAGCATCTGTAGCTTCCTTTATACCTACACCAAGTCTTAAAAAATCATCAAGTCCCCCATGAGCGATTTCAATAATAATATGCTCAGCGCCGTTTGCTGTGAGTATGCGTGCATTTTCAATAGGATCTCCTTTTCCATTGATGCTATACATGGCTATTACTCCATCTTTAGATAATCTGTTGGCGATATCGCCTAATTCGCGAGCGTCACCATTGTGTGATGCTGGAAACGTGGGAATACCTCCGCAACGATAGACTTCCCGGGCAAAATCTTCGGAAGCAATATCCATATTGGCAGACATGATACGGGTAGGGAAGGAGTGTCTTCCTATATTGATACTAAAGTCAAAATTTTTTCTTGTAGAAAGTTTGGTGACGTGAGGAGCTAGTGCTACATCATTATAATCAAGACCCCATGCGTTTGGGACATTATGAGGCCATACGGTGAGGTAATCTTCTATTTTAAAAACTGCATTCCCGGGCATGGGATATATTTCTCCTTGTTCATCGGGGATAAGTGAAGGGGGTAGCTCTTTTCTCCAAGTACTAGACATGAATAATATTATAAGACTAAAAAAAGTAGAATTACAATTTTTCTCCTTATGCAGTATGTATTATTCCCACTCAATAGTCCCTGGTGGCTTATTCGTGATATCAAACACCACTCGATTTACTTGTGGTACCTCGGTGACGATACGTACACTCATTTTATTCAGAAGATCATGTGGCAAAGGTGCGAAGTTTCCAGACATGACATCGGTTGACTCGACAGCTCGAATTGCAATTGTCTCACCATAGGCTCGCATATCGCCTCG
>CAZPYR010000112.1:0-3644 GCA_964590815.1 uncultured Gammaproteobacteria bacterium
AAGAATACATGAACTGATAATTGAAATATTACAAAAGCGAGCTATTACATAACATCTATGGATAGAAAATTGTGGATTCTGGGAGGTATATTTTTACTCACATTCCTCAGCTTCATGAGCGTTATATTTCTCAATGATCCAATTGCGCGTCTCACACGAGCTGCAAATCCCAATACTCGACCTTCATTGCAAACGTCTTTAGTTTTTGCTTGGCCGCTCAATACAGTAGCAGATGGCAAAGCTAAAAGTGAGATTACAATCTTTATTCGAGATACGGCAGGCCGAGGCCTTGAAGGACAACAAGTCCGAATTACATCTTCTTTGGGCATGCTTGCTCAAGCGACTTCAACTACCGATTCTACAGGTAAGGCTACCTTTAATCTTACTTCTACTTCAAAAGGTATTGCCAATATCGAAGCTTTCGTAGATAATACAAGACTGCTCAAAACAGTTACTGTACAATTTAAATAATAATTTGTTATTATACGATCGTCAGATGTATAGTATAATAAGTGGTTTATAATTTTTAGAAAATAACAAACATGAAAATTACAAAAGCCGTCATACCTGCCGCCGGATTTGGCACACGCTTCTTGCCTCAAACTAAAGCAATGCCAAAAGAGATGCTGCCAGTGGTAGATAAACCAGTCATTCAATATGTCGTTGAGGAAGCAGCCAGTGCAGGTATAGAAGATATTGTTTTAGTTACAGGTTGGCACAAACGAGCAATCGAAGATCATTTCGACTATCCTTTTGAACTTGAAAAAAGACTCGTTGAATGGGGAAAAACAGAAAAAATAGATGCACTTCGCAAAATCGCCGATATTGCCAATTTTATTTATGTTCGTCAAAAAGGCCCATATGGGAATGCTACGCCAATCAAATCGGTAGAGCATCTCATGAAAGATGACCCGTTTCTCGTATTGTGGGGTGATGATTTCCTCATGGCCACACCTCCTCGAGCTAAACAACTTATAGATGCCTATCACCAATATGAATCCATCATTGTCTGCGGCATCCGCACCGACAACCCCGACGATGGAGATCGGTATGCCTTTGTAGAAGGAAAAGATTTAGGCAATGGGATATGGAAAGTAGATAGACTCATTGAAAAACCAGGCAAGGGCAAAGCTCCATCAAATATGGCCATTGTCTCTGGATACGTACTTACTCCTCAGATTTTTCCGGTTCTCAAAAGTCAGAAGCCAGGAAAAGGGGGAGAGTATTATCTGCCAGAAGCGATAGATCTTATCGCGCAGGAGCACCCTGTATATGCTATCGAGATACAAAATGGCAAATATTACGACACTGGCAATAAACTCGAATACATGAAGACTGTTGTAGATCTTGCGCTCAAACACCCAGAGATCGGCAAGCAGTTTAGAGAATATATAAAGGACCTTAGTCTTTGATACTTTATACTATAGTAACTATATATTTAATCTGTCATGCTGAACTCGTTTCAGCATCCCACAGACGCTAGTCTAAAGATCCCAATCCGCCAGCTGGCGGACGGTATGACATTATAGTATTATCAATTACATAGTTACCTAGAATATTATTGCAATTTGTAATTTATTTGTTACAATGAATGCTTATGGCAAATCAACAACCTAATATGCAGAATATACAAGAACTTTTTGAACTCGGTGCTCATCTTGGTCATAAAAAGAGCCGATTACACCCTAAAGCAAAAAAAAGTGTTTATAAAATAATAAATGGTACTTCTATCATCGACCTTACCAAAACCGTCGAGCAGCTTGATACTGCTAAAAAATTCCTTATACAGTCAGCCAAAGATGAAAAGTCTATATTGGTCGTTGGCACAAAAAAAGTAGCCAGTGCATTTTTGCGAGAATATTGCACCACCAACAAACTGGCTTATATCACATCCAAATGGCTTCCCGGTTTGCTTACCAACTTTGAAACCATCATGAAGAACGTTCACAAGCTTGCCGATATCAAAAAGAGAGAAGCGACTGGTGATTGGTCTACTATGGTCAAACATGAGCGCAACAAACTGTCAAAAGAGATGGTAAAGCTTGAAAAGCTCTATGGTGGACTTTTAAACTTGCCCAAAAGACCCGATGTTATAGTCATCGTAGATGCACGTAAAGAAAAAAATGCAGTAGAAGAGGCCAAATCCTATAAAATACCGATTGTAGCTCTTATCGATACGAATTCTAACCCTGAACAAATCACATATCCAGTCCTGGCCAATGATGATGCGGCAGAGGTCGTCAAACATATCATGACCGATCTTCTCAGCGGGTATGTCAAGAACAAAATAGAGCCAAAAAAAGATAATTAAGGTATCTTTCTCCTTGTATATTTTTCCTATTACCAGTATATTTTTTATGTATGTTAGATTACGATAAACTTAAACAACTTCGCGCCGAATCAGGAGTATCATTCTCCCTTTGTAAAAAAGCTCTAGAAGAAACCGACAACGATATGAACGCTGCCAAAAAAAAGCTTCAAGAATGGGGTGCAAAAAAAGCAGCCGATAAAGCTGATCGCGAAACTGGTCAAGGTGGTATTTTTTCTTATGTCCATCACAACAAAAAAATTGCCTCACTTCTTGAGCTACAATCTGAAACAGATTTCGTCTCTGGAAACGATGAATTTCAAAAATTAGGCGCCGAGCTAGCCATGCAGATTGCATCAGTCCCCGCACAAGACGTCGAAGAATTTCTAAAACAACCCTATATTCGTGATCCCGGAAAGACAATCGATGATCTTATAAAAGAATCAATCCTTAAATTTGGAGAGAATATCCGTGTTTCCCGATTTGTCCGTTGGGCTCTCGGAGAATAATAACTGTATATGAACGATATTATTGCTCAATACAAAAAATCAATTCAGGCAATCACCCAGGGGTTAAAAGATGAACTAAAGGGTATCCGTACCGGTCGTGCCAATCCTGGCATGATAGAAAGTATTCAGGTAGATGCTTACAATGGTACCATGAAAATGAAACTCATGGAAATGGCTGCCATCACCAACGAGGGCAATGCAGCACTCATGGTAATGGCTTTTGACCCCTCCACGACACACGATATTGAAAAAGCCATTCTAGCTTCTCCTCTAGGTATCAATCCTCAGACTGAAGGCAGTAAAATAATACTTCGAATTCCACCCCTTTCTCAAGAACAGCGCATCAAATATACGAAACTTGTTGCACAACTCGTTGAAGAATCCAAAAACAAAGTTCGTTTTGCACGCGAGGAAGCTAGGAAAAAAATAAAGAGAATGGAAGATGACAAAGAGCTCTCAGAAGATGAACGTTATCGTAGTGAGAAGGAAATCGACCAGATCACCTCTACATCCAACGAAGAAATGCAAACGATCAAAGAACACAAAGAGAAAGAGATAATGGAAGTCTAACCTGTTAAACTATTACTCATGCTTACCGCAATTACGTTTTTTATAATCCTTGTTATTCTTGTATTGATCCATGAATTTGGACATTTCATTGCTGCAAAAAAAAGCGGCGTCTACGTTGAGGAGTTTGGCTTCGGATTCCCCCCACGCCTTATCGGCAAAAAAATAGGAGAGACCTTATATTCATTCAACTTGCTTCCCCTTGGCGGCTTTGTTCGACTCTTTGGCGAAGAATATCATGAAGAAGGTAAGAAAAAAGA
>CAZPYR010000113.1:0-3438 GCA_964590815.1 uncultured Gammaproteobacteria bacterium
AATAACCAACAATAATAAATTCAATAAATGCTCCAACTAAAATAAATGGGGCATCTAGACCACCTGTTGGGTCAATCCAGCTAGCAATGTTAACCGGGATAAGAAGAGTCATAAAATTAAAAAAAAGTATATGACTACCCGAGGATTGATTAATCCCCATCAAATATATGAGACAAAAAAGAAGTATTCCTGCCAGGGCTCCACCAAAGGACATGTTTTTTTTGAAAAAGGGTATAAAACGTAGGAGGTAAAGGAATAAAAATAAAACTAAAAAAATAACAATAAAATTCATAATATTATACTTATAGTTAATTCCATTGACAAATTATGCTCCGTTAATTTTTCTGAATAGATTTTATCTTACCAATAATTATTGGGAGTAGAAACGTAACAACATAATAGAAATACACATCCAGTTTGTAATAACCATCATCTGGCTTAAAAAGCTTAAAAAGAAAAAAGTAGTCAGCCAACATTGCAATAGCAAGCCATATCATACCTATTACGAGATAATCTATCAACTTTTCACTTTTTATTTTTTTAAATAATACCCATATGGTCATACCAACCCCTAAAGGTGAGATAATCCAGCCAATTAGTGAAGCAGGGACTACCATAAACAAAAGGATTCCCAAGATATACCCTATAAGCCAAAGTGCAAAGCCCCAAGACAATATATCTTTCCAAGATTGTTTAGACATACTATTTAGTATATAGCTACAGTAGTCACATCACTGTGATTTAAATTCCAAACTTTTCTTTTTTAATTCTTCCCTCAGCAAGCCTAATGCTTTTGGACCAAGTCCATGTAAGGCCAATAACTCCTCTTCAGTATATTTAGTAAGATCGTCAATTTTCTCTATACCAATACTATGAATTGCCCGAAATGCAGGTGCACCTAGTTTGGGAAATTCCATTCCATATTTTTCCATCATTTCTTTATGAGAACAAATTGGGCAAACAAGACAAGAGCTATTTTTTTCAAACGTATGCCCATTTTTGCATGTTTTTGTACTCATAAAATATTCAGGTCAAATCAGTAAAAGGATTGTATGCTACCTCCCATAAATATCCATCGGGGTCTGCAAAATAACTAGAATATCCACCCCAGAATACTTTTTGCGGTTTCTTTATTATTTTTGCTCCAATAGAAATTGCCATATTAAATACTTCATCTACTTCTTTTTCGGAAGCCACATTATGGGCAAGTGTGAATCCGCTAAACCCGCTGCCTTCGGATGGGATATGGGCATCTTCTGCGAGTTTTTCACGTGGATAAAGAGCAAGCCATGTGCCGTCCATCTTAAAAAAAACGACATCATCTCCCTCTTTATAATTATGTGTTTTAAAACCCAATCCATCGCGATAAAATGTGAGTGATTTTTGCAGATCAGAAATACCCAGAGTGATAAGACTTATTTTAGGTTTCATAGAATTTAATATTTTAATATTCCACTCGGACAGACAGACATATCCGTACACATGTTTCGATTAAAACAACAAGGTCTTCTTTTTCCGGATTTCATTTTCGATACTGCTACCTCAATGCGTTTCTTACGCGTCTCTAGATTGTTAGTTGCCCGTATCCAACGTATCCACTCCCATCGAGCAGCTGGTGTGATATCTTCCCAAAGATCCAATACTTGAGTGTACGTATGTAGCGCGACCTGTATATCTTCAGGCACTTCCGGTTCTGACCATTCTTCTACTGTCTCCATTTCAACTACTACCATATCTCCTACTTTTACTTTGGCAGCTTGCAAAATAGAATCTTCAACATTCAGCCAATGACTTTTCAGGCCATCGGGTTCAAGTGTGGCCTGGAAGATTGTATCATTTATTTTCCCTTTCACCATGACCATACCTCGTGATGGCAATTTGACACTTTCCCCTAGAGGTATATGGAGAATAGTGCACCCATTAATCACAATAAGTTTTGTATTAAAATGAATAATTGACATAGTTTTCTTATTGTATCAAGATTTAGTAAAGAATAGATCAAAAAAAATAGCACTAGCTATATATTTGATCATATGGAAAATTTGTTTAATAGCATACTGAATAAAAAATGTATAATCACACATATGAACTCAGAAAAGGAATTTAATCGTCAAGTGAATAATCTACTACAAAAAGGCTATCCTGATGCAATCAGTATTTCCAAGGAGGAATTTTTAAAGCATATCGATCCTTTGAGAAACAGACTTTCCGAACTTTCTGTTTTTGATATAGATCTTGATAAAGGATATCTACCTTTTGTTATTGTCATAAAAAGTGCATTATTATCTACAGATCTTGCAATGTCACAGGTTGAAAAAGATGGAAATTCTGGCATAACTAAACTCTTTCCTCATAAACCTACAGATTTTGAAACTATAGAAAGTGAAACTATACCAAATGCGCCTGTATATCTTCTTGTGGATATTGATCGTGGTAAAGAATATATTAATCTTCCACCAAATGCAGCATTGACATTAATACACAGCAAAGATCGCTTTCCGCTTACGATAGATGAAGGTGTGGCTATTATCACTCAATTTCCTGAATTTCTACAGAAAAACAATTGTTTTTCTCTTTTAGCATCACGCCATAAAGGCGATAAGAGAGTACCTGCTATCTGGATCAATGGAAATAAACAACCCAATCTCGGATGGTGCTGGGATGGTAATCCTCATACTTGGCTAGGATCTGCTTCTTGCAAAAAAAGAATTGGAGAAAAATATACTCTTTCATAAGTATTCATAAAATAGCGGTTTATGTATTTCCAAGTTCTTGAGCGAGTCCGATCAGAATTCCTTCTGGTCCTCGGATATAGCAGAGACGATATGAGTTTTCGTACTGTACCAGTTCACCTACGAGCTTAGCACCCCGATCCTTAAGTCTGACGAGCGTTTCATCGAGATCTTCAACGGTGAACATGACGCGTAAGTAGCCCAGAGCATTTACCGGAGCATTTCGATGATCAGCAACTGTCGCTGGGCTTAGAAATCGCGATAGTTCCAAACGACTATGACCATCGGGAGTGACCATCATCGCAATCTCGACACTTTGAATCCCGAGTCCCGTGACACGGCCTGCCCATTCTCCTTCAACCATAGCCCGCCCTTCGAGTTTCAAGCCTAGTTCGGTGAAAAAAGAGATGGCTTCATCGAGGGATTCTACGACAATGCCTACGTTATCCATTCGTCTAAGATTAGATTTTTTTGATTTCATATGGTTACTTGTTTCGGACTTGGAACAATTTTTGAAAGACTATTTCATTTAGTAGGAGAGAATTCAATGATCCACTCAATACCGTATTTATCTCGAAACATACCTGCATACGAACCCCACGGACTGTCTCCCATAGATCCTTCTACTTCTCCGCCCGCCGAAAGGCCAGTAAATAATCTGTCCGCCTCTTCTTTACTTTCCGTACCTACCAAAATTTTGCTTCGA
>CAZPYR010000114.1:0-3426 GCA_964590815.1 uncultured Gammaproteobacteria bacterium
ATAATGATATTATCGTGCTGGATTTACATGATCTTAAAAAAGATGAAAAACGCGAGCCGGCTATGTATCTTTTAACTTCTCTTATTTGGAATCTCCTGAATAAACAAAACCATAAAAAAAGAATGCTGTTCATCGACGAAGCACATAAGCTCTTAGTTGATCCGGAAGTAGCGGTGTTTTATCGTGAAGTAGTAAAACAAGCCCGGAAACGAAATGTAGGCGTAGTTTCAATTACCCAGGATGTGGAAGACTTTTTGAGAAATGAATATGGAAAAGCCATTATTACCAATTCTGAGACGAAAATATTATTAAAGCAGTCCTATGCCACGTTAGGAGATATCGGAAGTATCTATCCGATGACCGATGAAGAAAAACAACAGCTCGGGCATTTAGGTATCGGTGAAGTCGTGCTATTCAGAGAAAACGAACATGTGCGAGTAAATATAATCGTTTTACCTTTTGAGCAGCCGTTAGTATTTACATCAAATGAGGAAAGCCATGAAGCTGCTTAAAGGTGTCAGGAATCTGCGCGAATTTAGAGCAGATCCGGTCGGGTTTATTGTTGATACAGTTGTTCGCATTGGGGTAAATCTCATACTTCCTATACCGCTTGCTGGAAATGTAGTGAAGTATTTGAGAGGGCCGGTGTTAGGATGCGTGGCTTCGGGAGTGATACTTGGTGTCATGTTTTTGGTTATAGTGACAACTATATTGGTATCGATTTTTTTGGTACCAAGCGGGTTTTTCCAACAAATAACGTCATCACTAGTACCGTCACAGACAGAGAACGTCAACGAAGGCTTTATTCAGTCGACCGTACCATCACAAAATCCATTAGGCGGAGCAGGTATGGCATATACCGCAATTACAGCAGGATTTATGGATCCTGCTTATTTTCTCAACTTTGGTAGAAATCACACAGGAATCGATCTGATACCAAATGAAGAGTTCTATAAAAGTAGCAAGACTTATACGGAAACGAAAAAGATTATCGTCTATGCTACTCATACTGGCAAGGCAGTCTCTTATACTGATAGCAACGGTGGTGAAACAGTTGAAGTAACCAATAATGATGCATCTTTGAAGACTGTCTATATTCATTTTAAAGAGATATATGTGAGTACCGGAGATAATATATCCGCGGGAACTCCTTTAGGAGAAATGGGAAAATCAGGCTTTGCGACTGGAGAGCATTTGCATTATGAAATCAGAATTAAAGATTCTAATAATTGGATACCCGTTAATCCGTTAACGTATATAAAATAAACCTATGAAGGACATTGCATTGAATTCATTTAATAGTAACCAGAGAAAAATGTTGCAAATTGGAGTAGCCATACTTCTTGCTGTCTTTCTGATTGTGTATTTTTTCTTTCAGTTAAATGGTGCTGCTAAAAATAATGAAGTAATCCTGGAGGATTCCAAATTACAGGTATTCGATGACACCTACACATTTAATGGATATCCAGATAAAATACTGATTCATTATCCATATTTTCTATTAGTTCAGGCAGAAAAGCCTCTTACGATTGTTTATAACCTTGAGACAAAGGAGAAGGAAAAGGATGCAAAAGACGTGCTACTGGATTATTATAAAGGGAATATTGTATATAACAAAAAAGATAGTTATTTTAATGACAAGAATCTCGGTGAATTTTGTGATAGCGCATTTATAAAAAGCACAGAAGAAGTGCTGTGTATAACCAAAAGATCAAGAGATAGTGTTGATAATATGATTATCAGTATTAACCCAGAGAAACCTAATTTGTGGAAACGAGTGTATCAGTCAGACAATATACTAACTGCGGTATCTGTCATAGATAATAATTTATATGTTGGAGAAATTAATTTCAAAACAAAGCAAAACTATATTTCCATTAATGGAAAAACTTTACCTGTTGAAAGTACTGTAAATGTGATTTATGAAATGGAGGGAAAACCTTACTTTGTTTCGTTTAAAAATGTCTATAATGATAAAGCCCGTCATTACATTATAAACGGCAAAAGTATTACTCAAGAAACCGAAAGCAAAATTTATTTTTACAGGTGATGGATGCTTCAAATATTCACCTTTTGTTTATATTCATACCAGGCATTGTCGGATTCTTCAAAAATTCTTTTTAGCAAAGCCTGACCTTCTGGAAAACCATTTAATCTAAATAAATATGAGGTTGGAACCCAATGATTCGATTTTTCTACAGTTCTTTTCTCTCCAATATAAGCATCTATAGTATCTTTATTATCAATGATTGATTTTAAAATTCTCCCATTACCGTCATGGACATAAAGTTCATCCCCGTGTTTGAAAATTAAAATAGGATCCAGATGTCTCATATCACCATCTGGAAACTCTCTCTTTGTTCCCTCAGTCACTCTTTTTAAATCATCAGGGTTTTTATCAAGGAATTAGCTGATTTCACCAGCGGTTTTTTTATCGCTCGTTAATCCGTTAATATTGGCTGAAAATTTTATCTGAGCGATTTTGATATTTTCTTGTAATGTCCACTCATATTCTTCAGAAGTAACTTCTCTTATTATATTTTTTAACTTATATCCCATCATTAAAGAATCTGCAAGATTCCAGAAGTCCCTGATATGTACGTCATCCGTAAATACTGACCATTTATCATGAAGGTGCTTATTAACTTCTTGATAGTTCAAATATGGAAGCAGTTTAATAATTTCATGAGATATAAGTATTTTGCCTATCTCTATACGATTCGGATCGGTAAGATTTTTTGTAAACATTATAGATATAACTTATTTTTGTTTAGAGCGATCATTTTTTAACACTTTATCTGCTACATTCCGCATGATGTCAATTAATTTTTGAGCATGCTCGGGAGTAGCATTATTCGGATCGGTATTTTGTAAAACCTTCAATAAGGATTTGATTACCATATGAACATTATTTTCATCAAGAACGAATCTAAGAGTTGATGGCTTTATTTTCTTCAGAATTTGCTCATACTTCACCTCTTTTATTAGTTTTACTATCTCATCCCAAGCTACTCCTTCGGGAAGAGAATTATCATTATTTTGTTTCGATTGCATGGATATATTATAGATCGAGCTGTGAAAAACTGCTATACTACCGATATATGGATAGTCCTAAGACTAGAAAAGAAGTCGGCATAAAGATCAAGGCTGCCAGAGAAAAAAAAAGGATGACGCAGGCCGAAGTAGCTGAAAAAGCCGATATGAATACTAATTATTACGCTTGTATTGAGCGTGGTGAAGTGAATCCATCGCTTGATAAACTATACGCGATTATTAAGGCTTTAGGAGTAAAATCTTCAGCAATATTGTCTTTTTAAGATTTCAGTAGTTCTTTCATCTGCAGAAAGTCAAACATTTTCTGAGCCCACTCCCCTTTTTCCATTCGTCTCATGATCTCTCGACTATAGCTTTGAGATAAGATGTTTA
>CAZPYR010000115.1:0-3422 GCA_964590815.1 uncultured Gammaproteobacteria bacterium
ATATCAAGGCCGAAGCAAACATACTATGTATTAAGTATTTTTTGTATTTCCCGGTCACTCCGAGAAGTAACAGGAATGAAAGATAGATACCAAGCATCAGTTTTCCGATACGCTCCATAAAGATCCAGCGGAAAAAAGCAGGCTTAAAAAAGATATTTTTGGAGCCTTCAAAGGTATTCACATTGGTAAAAAGCCAATCACTATCTGGTATACCCTCTGGATAGTTTTGGATATACATTCTCCATAAAACAAAAGGGAGTAATCCTAAAATAACAAATGTATATGCTTTCCATTCCTTGAGCAATTGAAATTTGTATCGGGTAATAAAGATGTAGGCGATCACAATGCTATAAAAAATTACGGTTGGCTTGATGAGGAGTGCCATAGCATAAAAAAGCACACTGAAGAAAAAATAAGTGACAGACAGGCCAAATAAGTGTTTTTTCTGGGTATCAATATAAAGAAAAAGTATAGAAAGCATCATACAGGCGACAGCCGTGGTTTCAGGCAATATGACACGTGAAAAGAATACAAAGTAAGGCATGACGGCAAACGTAAAAGCTGCGCCAATTGCCGCGGCACGAGAATGCTCTTTCAAAGCCAGATAATAGATCACAGCTATTGTAATAAGAGAAAATATGGCGCTTGTGAGTCTGCCATAAATTTCAAGCGATACAATGGGGAGATATCGGTAGAAGGTTCCAAATAGAGCGCTATACATCGGGAATTCTACCATGCGATACCCATTTGGATTTTCAATCCCCGACTGTATACTCGTGAGATCATCATATATGGGTTTCATGAGGTTTACGCCATCGCGGGCAAAATTGCGTGCTACGGCTGCCGTATCGGCCTGCCTCCACGAATGTGCATCTGCCAAAGGAGTGTTGATTTTGTAGAGTCGCAAAGTCAAAGCAATAACTAAAATACAGGTTAATACAAAAACATCCAATTTTTTCATAGTGCAAGCTAGTCTATTTTCAGCTTCTCTGGAGAAGCCTTTTCTTTAGTAAATAATGATAAAGATCCCATAAATATCCCGGCCACCAGCCAGAACGTATACGCGTCTTTTGATGCTTCAAATACGTCTATATACGATGCATTGATAAAAAGACCAATCATACCAAATAAAAATCCATAAAATAATACAGAGTATCGTTTGGTCATTTTTCTGGCACCTTTCCATATCATGACAGCAATCGTCCCCAGAATCCCCAGGAACAATGATGTTCCCAAAGCTCCAGTTTCGCCGAGCCAACGCAAATAATCTCCATCAGTGGCTTCCGTAAGAGAAGAGGGACCCGTACCAAGAAGTGGATTTTTCTTGAAGGCATTTATTGCTCGTGGCCACTCCACTTGGAAACGGGTAGAAAGTGAGATATCAACCAGGTATTTTGTGACTGGTATTTGCTTCCCAAACGTGCTTTCTACAAGAGCGTTGATTTGGGCCTCAGTGAGCAGTGTCCCACTATCATTTGCATCTTTTACAATTTGTTCGCGAATTTGTTTTTTAGCTTCTTTTTCTGTTTTTTTATCAACCACTACCGGTTTTGCTTCCTGAGCTGCTTTTGTAGCATCTACTTTGCTGCCAAAATCACCGACGGGCAGATTATCTACACGCACATCCTTGGGGACAATCACTTCACCTGTTACCGGATCTACAAAAATTTTAGTTTGTTGAAAGGTCCGGGTGAGACGCTTTGTCAAATTATCTGACAATGGAGTCAATATTACTGTTGCTATGACAACAAAAAGTAGTAGTTTGAAATTGCGGGTATAGAGGAGAAATAAAGTCACAGCAATAAGATACGACAGATATGAAGCACGCGAGGCAGTGAGTATCAGTGTGCCGAGCGCCAGAAGGAAAATGCCAATGTATACGTAATTTTTGGAGTGAGCAAAGTAGGCCAGTGTTATAGGCATTAGTAATATCAGGTATGCTGCCAGGTCATAATGTCCGGCAAAGGTAGACGATACTCGAGCATACGCATCTAGCACAAGCCAGTATCCTTTAGCATATTCAGGGTTCATAGTCTGCACAGCCGGCCATCCCCAGAATTTCTGACCAATACCATATATGCTTACGATGCCAACCACGGTGAGAATTAGCTGCAAATATACTTCAAAATCTTTTCTTGTTTTAATAGTGGTATATACAACAAAGAAAATCATCATATATTCAACACGACGTATACTATGCAGAAATCCCAACTGGTTGATGATGACAGTTTTCATGACGTAGTACCCATACAGGTAGGATGCAAAAACAGATAGCCAGAACAATCCAAACAGTGCCGCCAGCTTCCAGGGTATCACCACTTTACGACGTAAAAACTGGATTAAAAATATCACACCAACGACGCCCATGTATACATCTTCCAAGCGTATTGCTACATAGGTGTAATTTACCATGCGAAATGGTAGTTTTGGATAAAGTGGAATGATGAAAATAAAACCAATGACAAGAATCTTGAGAAGATTATTATCAATCCATTGAAGCGATTTTATAAGCTTGTTCATATGTTGTTATTAGATAGGTATTATGTGTGATTTTGCCCATTATAAGCGCAATCTGTGCTTTTAATTGTAGCATACCTCGGAGTATTCGTACATAACTCTTACTATAATGCTTTTTATAAAAATATAAGAAACCTTCATATACTTGGAGTATTGGAAAGGTTTTACCTCCGCTTGAGGCCGATCCCAAGTGTATAAACTGCGCTTTAGGATAAAAAAAGGTATGTAGTCCATTTTGGGCTGCTCGGTAAAGCAGATCAACCTCTTCCATGTACATAAAAATATCTGAGTCAAAACCGTTGAGTTTTTTAAAAATATCAGCTTTGGTGAGTATACAGGCCCCCGATACCCAGTCTGTTTCACGGGTTGTGTCGGGGGAGCTTCGGGTCAGGCCCCAGTAGTCTCCCTTTAAGAATAATGCTGCAAATACGATCCAGGGCGTATAAAATGCGCCGCAGGAGGGTTGAGGGGTGTTGTCTTGGTTTAGCAGTTTACCTCCCACAAAATGCACAGTTTCCTCGTGAGATTTATAAAAATGTAGCAATTCTTCAATAGCATCGTCTAGCACGATAATATCAGAGTTTAAGAAAAAGACATATTTCCCTTGTGCCTGTGCAAAAGCCAAATTATTTCCTTTAGAAAAACCCAGATTTTCGTGGCTCAAGATGAGCCGAAGATTACTATGTTTTTTTGCTAGTTCCTCAAGTATTTGTACAGAATTATCTTTTGATGCATTATCCACGACAATAAGTTCAAATGTCTGCATGTCTCGTTTTTGAAGCGATTTATATATAGACTCGATTGTATCTTGGGTGATTTGGGCAGTATTGTAGGAAATAAGTATGATGGAAAGCTCTACGTTCTGATTATTCTCATTGTTTGAAGCCATATTGTATATTATAATT
>CAZPYR010000116.1:0-3373 GCA_964590815.1 uncultured Gammaproteobacteria bacterium
TGCCATTTCCGACTACCCATCCACTCGAGATCTCAATAGGTTTTGCGCTGCCCTGATAAGGCAATTCAAAAATGACTGTCTGTGGAGCCCGCATAGTATTCGTCACCACGACAGAGTTTGAAAAAACTTGTGATGACTTCACCAGGATTTGTGGCGTAGCCCAAGAAGCCACAATACCTACAACCGGCGTAGGTGTAGGTGTGGGAGTAAGCGTTGGGGTATGTGTAACGGTCGGAATCGGAGTCGCAAGTTCTCCTCTTTCATCGGGGTCAAGATACGACTTAATCCCATCGTTATCCCCATCAGGAATAGTTGCACAATTACCATCGAAAGCTGGCCCAAGCTCCAATTTGGTAGCTACCCCATCGTTGTCATCATCTGGGTCGACATGATCGGCGAACAGATCCGGATTTACTTCATATGAATTAAACTGAGGATTACCGAATGCTGCCCGCTCGCACACGACACCATCCCCATCTTCATCTATTTCTAGATAGTTTGGGATACCATCGCAGTCGGCGTCGTAAGCTCCTATAGACTGACATTCTTTATTTCCATAACTAATTGCGACTTCTCGCCCCGTTTCATCTAAATCGCCATCATCATCCCTATCTTTATAATTGGGGATGCCATCCTGATCGGTATCATCATTTTCCAGATTCCCATCATGGTTCAGATCTTCCTGCATATCGGGAACTAAGTCGCTGTCGGCATTGGGTGCTCGGGTAGCAGTGGGCGTAAGGGTGGGAGTTGCTGTTGCATCAGGCAGTGGTGTAGGAGTTGGGGTATAAATGTTCACCCCAATTTCTGTGTAAATCGTGCTTTGAAGCCAATCGAAAATCTCGAGCTTACTCAAGTTAAGATGTGCTGAAAGGCCACCACACCAATACGTAAGCACCGGAGGGCCCGAAAGCACGGGTTGGCCGTTCAGAATTACCTGCCCTAGTGTGCCACTATCCCCAAAACATATGTCTGATGGGTTCCCAATACGCCCCGTACAATACAAATTATGCGAATCTTCAAAACTGCTAGACTCGCATGCAGTCACAATGAGTCCCACATACCGCAGATGATCTGGCTGTATGTTGGGATCTTGCGAAACCAGACCTTTGCCCGCAAAAGTAACGATAACGCCAGGATTTAGAGCAGTTGCTTCTTGCGGCAACAGTGGCCGTATTGGTCGTACGTAATCATTTACGGCTACAGGATCGGTTATGAGCAGTGCTAGGTCATAATTTGAATCACATGTTTGTAGATATTTTTCATGTACTATAAACTTGCGACTTTTGACCGTTTGCTCTGTACCCTCATGCGCAGCAACTGTATCACCTACGGTGACATAAAAATCCAATTCTTTCATCGGGCACGAAAGGGTCCCATCCTCGTGATCTACTTCCTTTGTAAGGCAATGTCCGTCTGTGAGAAATACTGCCGGAGCATTCGTATGTACATTTCCCGCCTCGAGAAGGGATGAGCCACAAAGGCCATTTCCGATGTCACCAAAATGAGGAAACTGCCCTGGTGTGGCGGCTTGTCCGCCTATGATCCCAGGATTTTCGGGATTTGCGCTTACGTCTATCCAGTAAAACGCAGCTACTACCAACAAACATCCGACTAACAATGCACTTGTTCGTTTCATGCTTATCTCCTTTTTGTCATTTTTGCCGATCGGCATACAATATCCAATCAGCTTGCAAATGCCCACAAAAGCATCTATAAGCTGATCGGATATCTTTTTTCCTGTCCAATTGTGAAAGAGCTCAAAAATTACATATCGAGTATGTATTATATCATCTCTATTATTTAATTCCTATCACCTACAACGGCTCAATTGGTATCGCAAAGTTTCGTAGATTGCCAACGTGGGAGAAGAGTAGGAGTGAATTAAGGGATGACGAAAATTTTCCCTCTCTTAAGATAAGAGAGGGTAGGGTGAGTTATGACTTCTCCAGTTCCTGATATATCACTTCGCATACAGGAAATAGGTAGTTTAAAATATCTAAATTCGTAAAACGTAATACTTTTATATTTTGTTTACTTAGAAATTCAGTTCGTGTTTGGTCATATTCCTTGTTTTCTTTTTCATAATGTTGACTGCCATCGACCTCAATAGCTAATTTCTTTTTGGGGCAGTAGAAATCGAGAATATATGGGCCTACTGAGTATTGTCGATAAAATTTTTCGTCGTGCATACGTCTACTCCGCAGGTGAAACCACAGGCCTCCTTCTGTGCTTGTTTGATTTTTACGAAGTATTTGTCTACGTTCCTTGAGAATTGCTCTATTATAAAACGTATTCATGAGATTATTATATCAACTCCCCCTACCCCCTCTTTGACAAAGAGGGGGAAATCAAATGTTACACTCTCCTTTTCAGAACGAGTGACGATTTTTCCCTCTCTTTTCTAGAACGAATAATGATTTTTCCCTCTCTTTTCCAAAGAGAGGGGCACGGGTGAGTTATTTAAAATCATTTAAAGCTCACGGCGCCGTCGTTGTAGAGGCTTCGCACCTGTACAGGTGTGAGTGCATAGTTGTAGATGCGGACATCGTCGATCTGGCCGGGGAAAAAACGAGAACTGACATCTGTACGACCAATTACAGTATTTGCTGCCAAACTATCTACTACTGAAACAGACGTGTTTTGTTGCTTAATAAGATTTCCATTTTTATATAATCTCATGTAACTATTTCCTTTAAATGAGGCACAATAATGATCCCATTGACCTGATACTATAAGCGAACTCGTTCCCTCAATACGACCATCTATTGGCGATGGGTCAACCATAAAAGAAATTGTATCAGTAGCTCCTGAGTTGGCCGCGTCATCATCTACCCACATCATCCATCCATCACTCCAATCGGTATATCGCGACATAATTGCACCATCAGAGGATACACTAGATATTCCATACTTTAGCCATGTACACATGGTCATCTCAGAGGAACCCTCAATAGTAGTCGCTGTGCCCAAACTAATAGAATCATCCGTCCCATCAAACTCCAAACTCGCTCCCAGCTTGCCAGTCGCCCCATCTTTCCACGCCTCGCCGGCACTCCCCGTGCATGCGCCAGCACTTGTATTGGTGCCGCTGGCGCCGATAGTGATGGTGCCATTATTTCCTGGGGCGTCACCGCTTGCCGTAGGCGCGCTGTTGTAGGCAGTAGTCCCCTGGCACTCGTCGAGGCGGTAGTGCGCAATTGGCGCTCCCTTGTTGTATTCCCACGCAATCTGCGCCGGTGTGCGGGCGTAGTTGTAGATGCGGACATTGTCGATGAGGCCATTAAAATACCTTGATAATCCACTATCTTTACCTATAGTTAGGTTACCAGTACCACCTGTATATATGGAAACGCCAGGCGTCGCACTTCCA
>CAZPYR010000117.1:0-3367 GCA_964590815.1 uncultured Gammaproteobacteria bacterium
TGAAAAAAAACAATTTTTTGTTGCCAGTATTTTAGGTGCGATTGCGGCAGCCACGAAAACCCCTGGTGTTTTACTTTTTGTTGCATATGGACTTGTATATATAGAAGCTTTTATGAAACATAGAAAAATTTCTTTATCATGGTTGTCTATCCTTCTTATACCACTTGGTCTTATAGGGACTTTTTATTTCTATCAAATGCAAACTTATGATTTTTGGGCATATTTCCATACCGGTGGAGTAGTGCCTATGCCATATCCATTTGCTGTATTTCATAGCAGCGCCAGGTGGGTGGGCACTGTATGGCTTGAGGAAATTATTTTGTATTTTGCGCTCTATGGTTTTGCAGTTATATCACTCAAGGATAATCCTCATCGAAGTCTTTTTTATTTTCCCCTGGTGTTTCTTTTAGCTTCACTTTTTGTACAACATCGAGATCTTTCACGATATATGTTGCCACTATGGCCATTTGCTCTTATTGCGTATCAGAAAACACTGACATCCAAAAAATTCTTTATACTCTTTTTAATACTACTACCAGCTATATATTTGTATGCATGGAATTTTATGATATCCAATATACTACCTATCTCTGATTGGTCGGCATTTTTATAATAAAAACGTAAGAAATCGTGGTAATATGATAGTATGTCCCGTATCATTTCTATAATAAAATTACTGCCTACTTTTCTCATTAAGCGTTGGTATATAGTCGTCATTTTGATCCTCATCGTAGGCTATTTTGTTTATCGTGCAAAAAATAATGATGCAAAGGCAGAACAGAAAACGTACACAGTAAAAAGAGAAACATTGCGCCAGACATTGTCTGTCTCTGGTGAAATGAATGTTAATGAAAGGGTGTCTCTCAAATTTCAATCAGGGGGCCGACTTGCCTGGGTTGGAGTGAAAGAAGGAGATTATATAAAAAAAGGTACTGCCATCGCTTCACTTGATCAAAGGCAGCTTGAGAAGACATTACAAAAATATTTGAATACCTATTCAAAGCAACGACAGTCTTTTGAACAAACGGTAGATAATAATGACCAACTTACTCTGAGTCTATCTCAGGATTTGAGAAATCAGGCAAAACGACTAATAGACCAGGGTCAATTTGATTTGAATAATAGCGTTATTGATGTGGAGGTACAAACACTTGCGAAAGAGAACGCATTTTTAATTTCTCCTATTGATGGCGTGCTAACTCGCGTGGATGCACCCAAAGCCGGGATGAATGTCTCGATCACTGATCAGTATGAGATTATAAATCCAGATACGATGTATTTCTCTATAGCCGTTGATCAGACTGATGTTGTGAAATTGGCAGTCGGTCAACGCGGAAAAATCGTACTTGATGCTTTCCCAGAAAACGAATTCTATGGAACAGTAGCAGCTATAGGGTATATCCCGGAGACTGATGAAACGGGTACAACATATGAAGTGAAAATGTCGCTTGAATCATATGGGTTTATACCCCGTGTGGGCATGACTGGAGACGTAGAGTTTGTGATGAAGGAATTACCTAACGCAGTAGCTGTGCCCTTGGAATATATTGAAGAGACAGATGATAACGCCTATGTCTACAAAAATATTGATAACAAGTTTCAAAAAGTAGAAATTACGACAGGACAGGAATATGATGGAATGGTTGAAATAAAAAAAGGATTATATGCCGGAGATACCATCTCTGAAATTCCATCAGGATCTTAAAACCACTTCACTATGAATAATGCTATTATTACACTCCGCAATGTGAGGAAGGAATATAAAATAGATAACGATGTGACATTTGTCGCGCTGGAAGATATCTCTCTTGAGATAAAAAAAGGAGAATTTAGTTCAATACTAGGCCCTTCAGGATCGGGTAAATCTACATTAATGCATATCATTGGACTGCTTGATCAGCCCTCAAGTGGTGTGGTGGAAATTGATGGACGAGATATCTCAACACTCAATGACAATGAATTATCATCACTTCGTAATGAATTTGTAGGTTTTGTATTCCAGCAATTCAATTTGATTAACAAACTAACTGTACTTGAGAATATCTTATTGCCAACTTTATTTGCACGAAAAATACTCCCGTATAATCCAGAAAAAAAAGGCATGGAACTTTTGAGGCGTTTTGGAATAGATTCTAAGGCAAATTCAAAACCGAATAAAATATCAGGAGGTCAACAACAAAGGGTGGCTATAGCGCGCTCACTTATCATGTCTCCACAACTCATATTGGCAGATGAGCCAACCGGGAATCTTGATACAAAGACAGGTGATGAGATTATGAAGCTGTTAAAAGAACTCAATGATGAAGAAAATATAACAGTGGTTATTGTAACGCATGAAAAAGATATTGCCGAAAAAACCAGCCGGCAAATTAAGGTTGTAGATGGAAGAATGATAATTTAGGAGATCCTGAAACTAGTTCAGGATGACAAAGAATACCTTTATGCAATATTTACTTTTTATTACAAAATCAGCAATCTTTGATTTCTCGAGAAATAAAAGTCGTACATTTCTCACGTCACTGGGTATTTTGATTGGTGTATTAGCAGTTGTGCTTCTTACGGCTTTTGGTTTGGGGCTTCGGGCATATATAGAAGAGCAGTTTGAGGATTTGGGAAGTAATCTGATACGAGTTGTACCAGGCAAAATTTTGCAGAATGGAAGTTTCCGAGGAGGAAGCGGCGGCGTGGGCGCCATACGTTTTGATGAAAAAGATGTTCGCAGACTTGAGCGTATAAAAAATGTGGGCAGTGTTGTACCGGTGTTTTCAAAATCTATCACGGCAACTGCTGGCAAGAACTCAGAGCTTGCAGATTTATATTCATCGAATGACAAAATTTTTGAAGTTCTCAATGTAAAGTCGGAGTATGGCAAACTTTTTACAAAACAAGATTTAGAAAAACGGGCAAAAGTAGTGGTAATTGGCCCAACACTTGCTGAAAAACTTTTTAAACGTCCCAAGCTTGCTGTGGGCAAAACAATCAAAGTAGAGAGCCAGAGTTTTACTGTGATTGGGGTATCTGAGAAGAAAGGTGGATCTGGTTTGGGGGGTCCGGATTTTGATTCATATGTATATATGCCTTACAAAACGGCATATGTGTTTAATACAGATAAAAAATTTTTGGCACTTGTGGTGCAAACATATCAGGAAGAACAAATACCGGCCGCGATAAAAAATATTGAACGAGAGCTTAATAAACGATATTCGGAGGATGATTTTTCTATAATACGACAAGAAGAATTGATTGGAGCTATCTCTTCTATTTTTAGCCTTATAAATACGGTATTGGTTGCTATCGCCGCGATTTCATTACTTGTAGGCGGTATCGGTATCATGAATATTATGTATGTCTCGGTGACGGAACGTAT
>CAZPYR010000118.1:0-3323 GCA_964590815.1 uncultured Gammaproteobacteria bacterium
CCACCATGGGAAAAATGTAACTGCCCACAACATAATAAGAGTTAATATATATTCTGCGTATGTATCTACGTAGTTCCCGTTATTTGCAGCATCAATTGGTCGGCTGAGTAGGCTGGTGATTCTTTGAGCAGGACCTCCATATATGATGTTTATTCCTGTTGGGTATATGTAACCTTCGGGAATAAATTTTTCACTTACACTGGTACGGGTAAAATCAAATTGCCAGGGGATACCATCTTTCCAAATTTTTGCTAACGCGCCTAAGAACAAAGTAAATAAAGGCCCATAAAATAACCATTGAAAAAATACTCCGATCCAAATCCAGCCAGTATTTCGAATAAAAACAAAAGGCATGAGAAGTGCCAAAAACGGAGATACAAAAAGTAAAAACCACAGGAGTATTTTTCTTAATAGAAGCATGGTTCCCATTACATAGTAAGTCACATTTGTGAGTTTTAGCATGGTGATTTCCGCATCAATACCTTCATTTACGCGTATATTAAGATCGCGACATCCATAAAAATTGACATAACTTTGTTCAGACTGTCCAATGAGCATAGGATCAGTAGGATTTGCAAAATAGATATTAAAAAGTTCGTTTCCGCCCAGATTTTCATAGAAAAACTTCATAAGTAGCTCTGAAAACTGGATGAGCACAAAAACTATAGCTGCAGAGAAAGCAATATAAAGCAGCATCATGCCAATTTTGATAACTGTAGGCCAGATGCGGATATTAAAATTATATTGAGTCCGTTGGCTGACGATGTACCCGATGCCAAAGATTGCAGCGATGAGTACTACTCCAAATAAGGCGATAAGACTGGATACGTTCCATATAGAGCGAAGTACCGGAGCGTCTTCTATAACTTCAGTACTGATAACCCAATATAAAAATTGACGCGCTCGTTCGTCCGCTTTCCCTTGTGCTGTGATTGCAGGATCCTCTACCCAATAGTGTTTATGTATTGGATCGGTCAAAAAGTCTGCATATGAGGTAGCGCAGGGTTTACCTAGTCGTTGATAAATAGGGAGCATTTTAGTGGGACAGTTGATACGTGGATTAGGTTCTAGCTGGTTACAAGGGATGGGAGGAGTAATTGGAAAGTTGTAAAGGTTATAGTCACTGGCACTCACAGGAAGAGGTTTGAGAAAGAAAAAAAGCCCAAATAAAACAAGAAATAATTTTTTTTTCATTAGTTAAGTAAAATAAACTATATCATTCATATTAGTATAGTTTTGAGATGTTGACAACCCTCATAAAATATGACATCATCATAGTATGGATGGGATGCCTCAAGTTGTAGAAACGAGTTCAATATATGCACAAAATCTAGATGGTGGATCTCGCAGTGCATTGATTCTCGTTGGTACAATACTCTTTCTTTTGATTGTTGCCGTGTCTACGCTTCTTGCTTTATATATTTATCAAACAAAATCTTCAAGAAAATAATATCCAAGTACAAGTAGTTGCTTACATGCTGCAAATATGTTGTATAATAACATAACATATGCTTGCCCGAATATATGCAGGAACAATAGTTGGATTACATGGTGTTCTCGTAGAAGTAGAAGCCGACGTTGCCGGCCGTGGCTTTCCAACTTTTACAATTGTGGGGCTGCCGAATAAGGCAATTGATGAGGCGAAGGATCGTGTGAGAACTTCTATAACCAATGCTGGGTACGAAATGCCCGATTCACGAATTACCGTCAATCTTGCACCAGCAGATGTTCCAAAAGCTGGATCAGCATTTGATCTTGCTATAGCGTTGGGTATACTTGCCGCCAGCGGTATCATAGACCAAAAATTTGTTTCTAACGCCATGTTTGTCGGGGAACTTTCTCTAGAGGGACATGTCCGTAAGGTATCAGGTATCATATCACTTCTTTTGCTCGCAAAAGATCAGGGAATAAAAAAAATTTTTATTCCTGCTGCAAATATTTCAGAAGCGGCATTGATATCGGATCTAAATATTTATCCCGTTGAATCATTGACTACATTACTTTTACATCTAGAGGGCAAAAAGATTATCAAACAGTTTGAAGGATCTGTTTTAAATGATCAGGAAGAATCTATTGAGTTTTTTCAGGATTTCTCAGAAATCCAAGGCCAGGAGTTTGCTAAGCGTGCACTCGAAATTGCTGCAGCAGGTTTTCATAATGTCCATTTGAAAGGTTCACCAGGTGCGGGTAAAACATTGCTCTCACGATCATTTCCTTCAATCTTGCCACGCATGAATAAAGAGGAAATACTCGAAGTTGCAAAAATATACTCAGTCATTGGTGATTTAAAAAAAAACATTTTCCTGGGCATACGACCATTTAGGTCACCTCACCATACCACATCTAAAAATGGACTAATAGGAGGTGGCAGTATTCCGGTGCCTGGAGAAATATCATTAGCACATCGCGGAGTGTTATTTCTTGATGAATTCCCTGAGTTTCCTCGAGCTGTGCTTGAATCTATGCGGCAGCCTATTGAGGATGGCCTTGTTACCATTTCACGGGCGGCGGGGAGTCTCACTTATCCAGCACGGTTTTTACTACTTGCTGCGTCAAATCCATGCCCCTGTGGATACTTCGGACATCCTACTAGAGCCTGTGTCTGCGCGGCAGGTATGGTCGGAAAATATCAAAAAAGATTGTCCGGACCATTATTGGACAGGATTGATATTCATTTAGATGTCCCTCCGGTTGACGTTGAAAAACTCTCAAGTGTACCAACAGGTGAGAATAGTGTTGCTATAAGAGCCCGTGTTATGAAAGCACGGGAACTTCAAAAAAAGCGCTTTGTAGATACAAAACTACAGTTCAACAGCGAAATGAATTCTTCTGATGTTCGCAAGCTCTGTGAAATAGAACCTGATGCTCAGCAGTTATTGAAGCGGGCGGTTGATAAATTATCACTTTCTGCACGATCATATTTTAAAATAATAAAAGTTGCGCAAACAATAGCTGATATAGGCACATACAAAAAAATTGAACAAATACATATTGCGGAAGCATTACAATATCGCCAATAGTAAATATTACTGTTGACACAGGTTTCTAAATATCTATACAATGAATTAATTTATTAATAATTTGTAAATCTATGAAAAAGACTTTAATTTCATTCTTTTCTCTTCTGTTATTAACAGGTATCCTTGCACCAGCAGCTTTTGCTCAAGCATGTCCAGCGAGTGCGCTTGATGTGCCAGCATGTCAGAGTGTGGATGTGGGGGCATTGGGATTCAAGATACCGTCACTTGCAGACATATTGACGTTTGCGATACGGGCATTTTTTGCGATAGCGGGTATCGCGGCATTGTTTTACATGCTGATTG
>CAZPYR010000119.1:0-3304 GCA_964590815.1 uncultured Gammaproteobacteria bacterium
CCTTTTTTCAGCCAATGATGATTATTACTATACTCGTCTAATCGAGGGAGAATTTCCTCCGTTTGAAAAAGTAATACCTGCAGAAAAAACCACCACGGTCGTACTTAAAAAGGAAGATCTTCTTCGCAATACGAAGCTGATCTCTATTTTTGCACGAGATTACTCCAATGTTATAGTATATGAATTTACGAGCGAAGGGTTGATATTAAGACCGAAGAAAGAAGGTAATAAAGAAAATACCACTTCTCAAGACATACAACACGAAGGAGAAAACCATTCAGTTGCATTTAATTATCGATATGTCTTAGACTTTCTCAATCACACAAAAGCCACAGATATTGTTGTCGAAATACTCCGAGGCGATGCGCCGGTTGTATTTAAAGAAAAAGATAATGAAAGCTTTGTACACATCATCATGCCCGTCCGAATCCAGGAGTAAAGTTGTAATGCCATGTATCAATAGGTTATAATGATTTTTGTGAAAACTGGAAATAATTATACTATCGATATTACTCCCCGCTCTATCGCTTTATTTACGCTTATTCCCCTAGGTTTGTTTTTATTGTGGACTGTCCGCGATATCATCTTTTCATTACTCATTGGTTTTATTTTGATGAGTGCTTTGCGTCCTGGAGTCCACTATCTTATGGGGAAGAAACTTTCACGGCCGTTTTCCGTATTTATTGTCTATATAGCATTTATATTAGTATTTTTGCTACTTATTTCCCTGATTATTCCTCCTATTATTATTGAAACTTCGGGTCTCCTAAGAAACCTTCCTCTTATTATTGAAAACATATCACCACAAGTGAGTTCGTACCTTGATGTCCGTAATATTAGTGGCATAATCCCAAACGTAACGACGAACATTTTTTCTATAATTTCAGGTGTATTCTCCAATGCTCTTTTTGTTGTAACCACACTTTTCTTTGGACTCTATTTTCTTTTAGAAGAACGTTTGCTTGAGGATGTGGTTTGTCGATACTGTCCTGAAGATCAGATAGATAAACTTACCAATATTTTGCGCAAATCTGAGGAGCGTATGGCTTCGTGGTTTTGGGGTGAAATGACCCTTATGACGGTGGTAGGACTAATGACGTTTATTGGTCTTAATATTTTAGGGATTAAGTACGCGCTTCCCTTAGCGGTCTTAGCGGGTTTGTTGGAGATCGTGCCCAATATAGGCCCAACCATATCCGCCATTCCGGCCGTGATAATTGGGCTCAGCATGTCGTATTTTAGTGGATTCTCTGTACTTGCTCTATGCCTTATCATTCAACAGCTTGAGAACAGTCTTATAGTTCCTTATATTATGAAGCGCGCTGTGGGTCTAAACCCCATCCTTACTCTTATTGCTCTTCTTGTCGGAGGTCGTATCGGTGGCGTACTCGGTGTACTCCTTTCTATTCCGCTTGTTCTTTTTATTGAGACAATCCTTGCTGAAGTCTTCCATTTCCGACTTTCCTTTGGGAAAGAAAAGAAGCTCGAGGTATAATATCTCCATGAAACACGATCCGTGGCTTAAAATCATCACCCTTCTCTCCGATCTTGTTGTTTTTGATTCATACGATTTTGAAGGTTTTTTAAAAAAACTCATAAAGCTTATTATTAAGCTTATTCCTGTAGATTCTTGTTTTATTTATATTCTTGATTCAACAAAAAACGAGCTTATTTTAGTAGCTTCAAAGAAGCCACACACGAGCGATTTAGGGAAAATAACCCTCAAAAAAGGAGAAGGCATTACCGGGTGGGTTGCAGTGAATCAAAAGACTGTAATTATTGCAGAAAAGGCCTATAGCGATAATAGATTTAAAGGTTTCAAACAGTTACCTGAAGACAGATACGAGGCGTTTCTCTCTCTCCCAATATTAGATAAGTCTGGCTCTATCGGGGTGATTAATTTACAGAATAAAGAAAAATATAATTTTGAAAAAGAACAAACAGAAATGCTAGAAGCTATAGTCAAAATCGTATCCTCTGCTTTTGCTCAAATGGTACTTCAAAAAAAAGTTGGAGAGCTTGAAAATAAGCTCCAAGAGCGAAAATTAGTTGAAAAAGCGAAAGGTATTCTTATGAAAAAGGAAACCATGACAGAACAGGAAGCATATGCTTTAATACGTCAGGAAGCCATGAAGAAAAGAAAATCATTAAGTGAAATAGCTGAGGCAGTTCTTCTTGTGTGGGGCTAGTGCGGTAATACCGTGGGAAATATGCGGGAAATATCACACCTCTCCCCTACTCTTATTTTGGGTTGTTGTAATAATACTTCGGTAAATGTTCATTAAATATGCGGGAATTAATATCCTTGCATTCTTCACTCCCCTATTTATAATATAGGCATACGCTTCTCCACCGTTGGAGATGCACTTCTCACTGCAGAGATACTTTCTTCACAATGATGTGAAATCTCAAGAGCCCTGTGTGCTCTACCCTATTATTAGTCACATCTATTTATGATTACTCTAAAAGAAGCTTTATCTCTTATAAAATCTGGTGAAATTACCATGGTGGATTTAAAAATCACAGATATCCGCGGCACATGGCAGCACATGACGATCGGTGCCCGTTATTTTACTGAAGAAAATATCAAACGCGGTTATGGTTTTGATGGATCAAGTTTGCGGGGTTTTCAGGACATTTTCGATAGCGATATGCTGCTTGTCCCCGACCCCGAGACTATTTTTATAGATCCTTTTTTTGAAAAGACCCTTTCTTGTATTTGTAGCGTATATGATCCATCTACAGGTAAGCCTTCTGAAAAAGATGTTCGTTATACCGCCATAAAAGCTGAAAAATACTTGAAAGATATGGGTTTGGGTGATACTAGCTACTGGGGTCCCGAGATTGAGTTTTTCCTTTTTGATCGGGTAAATGTTGAGCTGAGTGCATACAGGCAAATAATAGATCTTGAAAGCCGTGAAATTCCCGGAGATGACGACCGTTCTCGTATACCAGGCGATGGTTATAAAATACCCGTGAAACAAGGCTATTTTCCTGTCGCGCCGTTTGATAAGCTGCAGGACTACCGATCTGAGGTAGTTGAGATACTTGAGTCGCTCGGCATAGATGTGGAGATGCACCATCATGAAGTGGCTACTGGAGGGCAGGTTGAAATAGATTTGCGCTATGATACGCTTTTGAAGATGGCGGATAACGTGATGATGTATAAGTATGTGGCCCGTAATGTAGCTGAAAAACACGGATTGGTCGCAATATTTTTGCCCAAGCCGGTATATGGTGATAACGGATCGGGTATGCATACGCATCAGAGTATCTTCAAGAAGGGTAAAAATGTCTTCTATGA
>CAZPYR010000120.1:0-101 GCA_964590815.1 uncultured Gammaproteobacteria bacterium
TTTGGTATGGGAAAGCAATGCTAAAAAGAGAATTTAGACGTGCACGGGAAATGTGGAGATGTGCGGTTGTCCTTCTGGGAGCATACGAACTTGAACCATCT
>CAZPYR010000120.1:198-3230 GCA_964590815.1 uncultured Gammaproteobacteria bacterium
ATACCATTCAGTTAGAGATGAATCAGATTGAAGATGTGGAATTTGAAGAACATTATAAGAGTGATGATATCGTAGAATTTTTGAATGAAACAAAGTTGAAGAAAGGATATGATGACAAAACACTCATATCGTGCTTTATCAACAGGGACATTCCCGTTACGCCTCAGGAGGTTCACGAAAAACTTATAAAATTAAACCCGAAGCCAACGATTTATATTATTGGACATCCAAGAGAAGAACCTGTGGACGTTTATCAAATATTTACTCCATATCCAAGCCTTTCGGAAAGAGTAAGATATAACATTAAAGAAACTGCCTTTAAGTATGAATTACCCGAATACACACGGTTTGTAAAAGGAATGAGCCAAACTATTTCATATGAGAAAACACACGAAGAACAAATCAGTCTATATGAGATATTTGGATTAGACGAAAAGCTGATAAATTCAAAATATAAAGCAAACGTAATTAAGTAAATTCTATAATTCTCCTTTCTTTAAGATAATTGGTTATCTTCTTTGCTATAATAGTTTCGTTACGCATAAAAATTGTGTACTGACGGGAAGAAGGATTAATCAGATAGAAAAGCGGTGGTAGTTCAGTTGGTAGAATGTCTCCTTCCCAAGGAGAAGGTCGCGAGTTCGAATCTCGTCCACCGCTCATTGCTATACTTATGCTATGAACATCCTTGACTCCCCCACATTTAAAAAAGTGATGTACTTTAAATTTTTCATGGTGATATGCATATGGGGATTACTACCACTTCTCATTCCCCGATCATATATTCCATTTTTTGGTTTGCATTTGACCGACTTTCAAATTATTTTGCTTCGCGTATGGGGAATTATTGTGCTACTTGATTTCTTTCTCTATTGGTATATCTATCGAAATCCCCATTCAAAGTGGAGTAAATACCTGCTTTTATTTGCTGTCATTGATAATGGTGGTATGGGCATCGTTTTGCTCATACTTACACCAATTCTTGCACTGCCTTGGGGTATATGGATTAACATTCCCTTTCAGCTGTTCTTTGGCTATTGGTTTTGGAGATTTTATACAAAAGGATGAGGAGCCAAGTGCTCAAGCTTTTCTATATCTCTATATTGCATCCTATACTCATGGGGATAAAGTTTTTTAAGTTTTTAAGGATGATATTAAAAAAAGGAATATAGAGAGGTATCTGAGTATGTCAGATACCTCTCCTGCGGTTTACTTGCAGTTACTTAAAGTTGACTAACTACTAGAATCTAGAATCCGTACATGCTGAGTACGGACGACCTCACCAGACTTCTTGCTGGACTTTTTTTTAGACCTGGCTCCGTTTGAGCCAGTTGACTTTTTTGCCTCCTTTGGTTTTGTTGAGTAACCTTCAAAAGGTACTGCCTGGAAATTTCATCCAGTTCAGCAAAATTAGGTGTACCAATCTGCCTGTTCATACGAAACTCCTCTCAAGAGTGTGCTTTCAACCGCACGTATACTATACCACAAAGTAACTTATAATATATATGATTATAAGTTGTCTTGACTACTAAATATTTGATAGAAAACCTATATTTAAACCTCTATAATGATCTGTATGATCATATCCTTTGAGAAATCTCCCCCTTCCTGGGCAGATCGCCTCAAGTCTCCAACACGACTCTATATCCTTCTGCTAGGCGTGTTTTCCGCGGCAGTCGTATTTGTCACCGTATATAGTGCTACTCCTCGTCTCATATCCTTTGCGCAAGATCGCACCATAAACCCCGTGGCCGATACATACTCAGCCCCTTTTAGCGAAGCTAAGCGGCATCCGCATACAAGTAAAAAAGTCATCGGATTTCTCCCCTCCTGGAATATAGCCATACAGTCTCGTGTATACCCCGAGTATCTTGACCAGATTATTTACTTTGGTATACCTATAGAACACGATGGTAAACTGGTACGTACCGATAAAGAAGGTAAAACAATACCCGATTGGTCGTACCTTTCTTCACCTTATTTTAAAGATATCAGAAGTCGTGCCAAAGCGACCAATACCAAAATCCTCGTCACTATAAAAAATTTTGATAATGAAAGTATTGAACAAATAGTAAGCAACCCACAAAGCTCCAAAACTGCTATCCAGGAAATAAAAAATCTCATCGGTGATTACGAACTTGATGGCATAGACCTCAATTTTGAATACTTTAGTGAAAGTGATTTCCCAACGATGGGCCATCTCAATAAATTTCTCACCGATTTGCGGACAGAAGTAAAAAAAGATTACCCCGAGGCTATCCTTTCGTTTGATGTAAATGCTACTGTAATCTATACCCACGAGGCCTATGACATGGTCAAAATAGGCGAACAAATGGATCAAATTATCATCATGGGCTACGACTACTCCCGCCCCAACTCGACTATTGCCGGACCCATAGCCCCACTCTATGAGAGCGGTGGGAAACCCAGCGTCAGTCGCTCGATACAGTCGATCATCGGACGTGTACCCAAAGAAAAAATCATACTGGCAATCCCTCTCTATGGACTCGAATGGCAAACCTATACAAACGATTATGGCAGTAACACAGTCCCCAATACAGGGGCTATTGCCACATACCAGCGAGTCCGAGATCTGATCAAAAACAGAGACGATGTCTCTATACAATATGGCGATATCACCAAATCTCCCTGGCTCATATATAAACAGAACGGACAAATTAAACAAATACACTATGAAGATGAAAAATCTCTACTCGAAAAGATAGATACTGTATATGAAAAAGATATTGCGGGTATTGCCCTTTGGGCCTTGGGATATGAAGGTGAATATATAGAACCATGGCAGATAATCAAAGAACATGTACGAGCACAAAAATGATATAATTTCTTCGCTGTCATTCCCGCGTAGGCGGGAATCTAGAGTAATAAAATTATCCCTGGATCCCCGCATTCGCGAGGATGACAAATAAGAAAGATAGCGAATGTCTAATTCGCCGATATAGCTCAGTTGGTAGAGCAATGCTTTCGTAAAGCAGAGGTCGTCGGTTCGATCCCGACTATCGGCTCATGTC
>CAZPYR010000121.1:0-3218 GCA_964590815.1 uncultured Gammaproteobacteria bacterium
TTTGCCCAGCTTGGTATTGGGACAACAGCAGGGCCATTTGGACTAAATGTAGCAAGTACCGCATGGATTAGAGGTGGAGCTGGAGCAACGGGACTCTTTGTAAACGCTTCAGGAAATGTGGGTATTGGCAAGACAAATCCTTCATACGCACTCGATGTCAATGGAGCAGTCGGCATCGGCACAACCGCGGTGATTGGTGGAGGTCTTTCACTGAATGGAGATTATATAGCCGATCTCACTGGAACAGGACTCAGTAATGCCGGTGGCAATCTAGGACTTGCAACATCAGGAGTAACCGCCGGAACGTACGGATCGGTCAGCAATGTACCAGTAATCACAGTCGACACCTATGGACGAATAACTAATGTAACCAATGTTTCAATCCCAAGTGGCTATCAGAGCTGGATGCTTTCAGCAGCAGGCAGCACCAATGCGGTAAACACAGGAACAACAGTATCTTTTGCAACTGGAACCGGGATTGGGCTCAGTAACAGCGCAAATGCACTCACTTTGTACAACACAGGAGTAACGAGTATTGCTGGTACAACCAATCAAGTGACAGCAAGTGCTTCAACCGGAGCAGTCACGTTATCATTACCTCAGAATATACACACTGGAGCAACGGTACAGTTTGCAGCAATAGGTATTGGCACAACAAATGGTTCTACACCTTTGGATATTCAGGCAAACCCAGCAGGAAGTGGATTTAGAGTATTAGGTTCATATGGTACTCTTCTTTTTCAATCAGGAGGTATAAATGGAGCTGGCCTTATCTCTCAATCTAATACTTCTACTCTAGGATTTGTAATAAGAACTGATGCAAGCGGAAGCGCTGCTGGTCAATATCTGAGGTTAGGTACAGCAAATGTTGATAGAGTAGTCATAGATAATAATGGTAATGTAGGCATTGGTAATACATCACCTTCATACCTCTTAGATGTAAATGGAACAGTACGAGTAGGCACAACGGCAGTAATCAGTGGAGGCATTTCACTTTCAGGAGACTATATCTCCGATCTCACAGGGACTGGTTTGTCAAATGCCGGCGGCACATTGAGTTTGAACAATACGGGAGTAACAGCTGGAACATACGGATCAAGTACACTGGTGCCTGCAATCACAGTCGATGCACAAGGGAGAATCACTGCCGTTACTAATACCGCAATCAGTGCCGATAATTATCAGCGATGGGTACTAAATGCAGGTGGAAGTATAAATAATATAACCAGTGGTGCAACAGTATCATTTACAGGAAGTACAGGAATCGGAATAAGTAATTCATCAGGAGCAATAACTCTATACAACAATGGAGTCACTTCACTTGCAGGAACTGCAAATCAAATAACCGCAAGTGCAAGTACAGGTGCTGTAACTCTCAGTCTCCCACAGAATATACACACAGGAGCGACAGTACAGTTTGCCCAGCTAGGTATTGGCAGTACAGCCGGAAACATTGGACTCAATGTCGCAAATACAGCCTGGCTTCGAGGTGGAGCCGGCGCAACAGGGCTGTATGTCAATGCTTCAGGAAATGTAGGCATAGGTATGACGAATCCAAGTCGCACACTAGACATTACAGGCACATTGGGAGTCAGTAGTACGGCAACATTCAGTGGAGGCGTACAGATCAATAGTCAGACATTCAATAACTTACTGGGTACAGGACTTTCAAACGCAGGAGGTACATTGAGTCTCAACAACACAGGAGTCACTGCAAATACGTATGGAAGTGCTACCCAGATACCAGTACTTACAGTGGATGCTCAAGGTAGAATCACAGGTGTCACCAATACCGCAGTCACTGGTCTATACAACAACTGGATGCTGAGTGCAGCAGGAAGTACTAATGCAGTAAGTACAGGCGCAACTGTATCGTTTGCCACAGGAACAGGCATTGGTCTTAGCAACAGTGCAAACGCACTCACCTTTTACAACACAGGCGTAACCAGTATTGCAGGAACAGCCAATCAGATCACGGCTTCAGGTTCAACTGGTGCTGTCACACTCTCACTACCTCAAAATATACATACAGGAGCAACGGTACAGTTTGCGGGCTTGAATGTTGGTGGCGATATACTTGCAGACTTTACAGGCACAGGACTTTCCAATGCAGGCGGAGTGCTGGGATTAAGTACAACAGGAGTAAGCGCCGGAACTTACGGATCAACTACAAATATTCCAGTAGTTAGCGTAGATGCTTACGGACGAATCAATTCGATCACAAATCAAGCTATTACTTTAGATAATTATCAACAATGGGTATTGTCAGCAGCTGGTAGTAATACAAATATAATTAGTGGAAAGACTGTATCCTTTACTGCATCAACGGGAATAGGACTTAGCAATACAGCTGGAGCAATAACCTTATACAACAATGGAGTCACCTCACTAGCCGGTACAACCAATCAAATCACGGCTTCTGCTTCAACTGGAGCAGTCACACTCAGTCTTCCACAGAATATACACACAGGAGCGACAGTACAGTTTGGACAACTTGGTATTGGCAGTACTGCTGGAAATATTGGCCTAAATGTTGCAAATACAGCATGGCTCAGAGGTGGAGCTGGCGCAACGGGACTCTTTGTAAACGCTTCAGGCAATGTCGGCATAGGAAAAACCAATCCATTATACGCTCTCGATGTAAACGGAGCAGTCGGCATCGGAACAACTGCAGTCATCGGATCAGGTGTATCACTAGGTGGCGACTACATTTCAGACTTTACTGGTACAGGGCTTTCAAATGCAGGCGGAAACCTTGGACTAAGTACCACAGGTGTGACAGCGGGGACATACGGATCGGTCAGTAATGTGCCAGTCATTACTGTAGATGCATACGGAAGACTGACGAACGTAACAAATGTGTCTATACCAAGTGGTTATCAGAGCTGGATGCTTTCCGCAGCAGGTAGCACCAATGCAGTAAACACGGGAACAACAGTATCATTTGCCACGGGGACAGGTATCGGTTTGAGTAACAGCGCAAATGCATTGACTATATATAACACAGGTGTTACCTCACTTACAGGAACTGCCAATCAAGTAACTGCAAATGTAAGCACAGGCGCGGTAACGCTCAGTCTTCCACAAAATATACATACAGGAGCAACCGTACAATTTGCGGGTATCAATTTAGGATCACCAGTCACTGGTACTACCGATTCAGTCCTCGTACGCGAATCTAGCGGTCTCCTCGGTACGCGCACTGTTGATAGTAGAGT
>CAZPYR010000122.1:0-3214 GCA_964590815.1 uncultured Gammaproteobacteria bacterium
GAAAAAAGATGGGACAGGCTTTGTTAAAAGGGTAATTGGGATGCCAGGAGATACAGTCTCTATACGCGACGGGTTTGTCCAAGTAAATGGCGAGATAGTAGAGGAACCTTATATTCTCAAACCTCGCTCTACTTTTGGTGGTGATAAAATAACAGATTGTCGTGAAGTAAAAGTGCCTGATGGGAAGCTTTTTGTTCTTGGTGATAATCGAAAAGTGAGTATGGATTCTCGCCATTTGGGTCTTATTTCTAGTTCAGATATCGAATATTTTATCCCTTTTGCTAAACAATCCAGTCGATTTTCATCTAAGTGGCGAGATAGTTCCCACGATCGTGATTTTGAACATGAGTCTCTCTTTGATGTAGTTGCATATACAGCTTTACTAAATCAAGAACGTGAAAAAAATGGTCTCGATCCTCTTACGTATCAACCCAAACTCGAACAATCCGCACGCCTTCGTGCAGAGATAATGTTGAAATATGATGATTTTTCATTCAATGCTCCTAAAAGTGGTTATGATATGTCCGATGCCATGAGAGATGTTGGTTATAACAATACAGTATATGGAGAGTTTCCGATGACTGGTTATTATGATGCCCAGGAATTGTTTGACGCGTTCCTTGAGCAGCAAGATTCTATTCAATTTTTGTTGAATAAGGAATATGATGAAATAGGCGTTAGTACATTTATTGGACAACTAAATGGGTGTCCTGTGCAAGTTGTTGTACAACATTTAGCCGGTTACATACCCCCTAATTATTCAGAATCAGAGATTTCTGGTTGGAAGACTGGTTTGAGTCGTCTCCAAGAAGTGCAACCAGGGTGGCAAAAACTAAAAGAGTATCCTGCTTTTTATGATGATCATAAAGAAGATGTTGATCGTATTAATGAAGTTCTTTCTATTCGTATTTCCCGCTTTGAAAAAATAGTCTCTCGGATGGAAGCAAATGAGTGGCTTACCGATGAGGAGAAAACATGGATGAAAGAGGATAATAATCTTTCAGAAGAACAGAACAATCTTGCAGGAAAGCTAAACCAGCAAAATTAAGCAGCTATACCAGATATTTTTTGAAGAGTAGATTTAAACGTATCGAACTCTGAAGCTGAAATGTTTTTGAAAAGTTCAGAAAAATGTTCTTGTAATTTAGCTTCTGTGTTTTGAATAATTTCTTCCCCTTTTTTACTTAGAATAATTAGTTTGGCTCGTCGATCTTTTATATCATCTTTTATCGAAATGAGTTTCTGTTTAGCTAATTTTGTTACGAGTTCAGTTACAAAAGGAGGCTCTACAGAAAGTTCTTGTGCGATTGTGTTGAATCTACAGCCATCGTTATAAGTAGAAAGTATCCCAAGGACACTCCAATCCAAGGTTGTTAATTTATGTTCATCCAGCACTTCTCCGAATTTGTTTTTAAGTGCACGATTTGACTTTGCCTGTAATAAAACGAGGTCATAAGTATTTATATCAAGTTTTTTTCCAACAAGTTTTTGTAAAGCGTTTAGCATAGTTAAGTTTGTTAAATATGAATTTTAGCATATAGAGGCTTCTTTTTCAATATATGCTACAATATCGTTATGAGAAAATATTACATAGCTCTTGTTTTGATACTTGTTATTGTTATGATAGTGGCTATTTCCGCTATAAGACGAGCTCAAAACTCGCGGGTTAATATTTCGCGAACTGCGGTTATAACAGAACTTCGTGATTTAAATCGTTTAGAGACAGCAGCATTTACTATTGAAAAGGTTATTGACGCCCAGAACGCTACATCAAGCCGAATAGAAGAATTTTTGTTTGGAGATAAATTATTACTTATAGCTCACGGAGAGGTAATTGCCGGAATTGATCTTTCTCAAATGGAGGAATCCGGGATACAGATCAATGAGAAATCTATCACTCTTACTCTCCCTCCGGCGCAAATTTTAGTGACGAGTCTAGATAATACACAGACTAAAGTATATGATCGCAGAACAGGCATTTTGGCTAAAGGTGATAAGGATTTGGAAGGTGAAGCGCGTAAGGCAGCCGAACAATCTATCAGAGTAGCGGCTTGTGAGGGTGGTATCTTGGATCAAGCCTCCGAAAATGCACGCAAGCAACTGACCGCTTTGTTTAGGACATTGTCTTTTGAAAATATCAGTATAGTGATTCCTACAAGTGCTTGTAACTGATATCTACAATCTTCTTGCTACTACTGGAAGATTTATCTATACTAATAATATGGATCCCAATACCGATACTTTGTTTCAGTCGGCTACTCCACTACCACAGTCTATGAATCCGCAGGTTGTATACAGTTGGAAAGCGCCATTGCGTGCATATAAAAAAAGAAGCAAGAATGTGTTGCGTTTTTATTTAGCGGTAGCTTTTTTGTTATCGTTAATCATTTTTTTTATTGGAGATCAAATATTGATTATTCCGATATGGGCAATACTATTTCTTTTTTACGTACTTACTATTACGCCACCTCCTGATGTTGAAAATAAAATTACGCGTTTCGGCATAGAAACTGCAGGTATTACCTTGCGATGGGAGGTCCTTTCGCATTTCTTTTTTACCGAACGCTTTGGTTTTACTATTTTGACGATTGTTACAAACCCTCCATACAATATGTATGCGTTTTTAGTTATACCAACAGCAGAAATAAAACAACAAGTGATGAAAATACTTGTAGAGCATATCGTCTATCTGGATAGACCTCAACTTACATTTACAGATCGTCTGATAAACTGGCTATCTTACTTTATCCCCGATGATGAAGAAGAAGGTGAAGATGTCCCAGCGAAGATCCATGTTGAAAAAAAATACGGAGAGGAAAGCAAACTTTCAAACGTTAAGCATAACCTAGAAGCTTTTTTCCAAAAACAGAAGGTTGCATCTCCCGTACCCCAAACTTCCGCCCCCAAGAAATAACGCCGTCATCTGCGCTTATAAGTACTCCATTAAGTTCGCGTGCCAGCATAATAAGTTCAAAATCTGCGACACTATCGATAAAGCCTGTTCTTGTGGCATTTCGATAACGGTCCCGATATTTAGTCACAATTTGACCTATGGCCATTTGAAACTCTTTTTTTCCCAACTCTTCTTTGCCCATAAATAGTGATGCGGCATTGGCGATTTCTTCTTCTCCAACTTTCATTCCTCGGAACGCTCGATTACGGGTTTCTCCAATAATCTCACCAATAAGAGCGGCGGAAATAGTGATATCGTTTA
>CAZPYR010000123.1:0-3167 GCA_964590815.1 uncultured Gammaproteobacteria bacterium
CTTTCATTTCAGACACCACTTTCACTTTCAGGTGTTAAAGTATATCAACTCTTACAACTAGCCATGAAAGGTAAAAAAGATCCGTTGCAGATTCGTCAGGAGGCACAAAAGTATGCCAAGGAACTCGGCATTAGTGAAGAATTACTTAGCCGCCCACTCAATGAGGGCGCCTCAGGAGGAGAACGTAAAAAAATGGAAGTACTGCAAGCAGCCGTACTCGATTAGAAATTACTTATTTTTGATGAAGTAGATACGGGTGTAGATGTAGATGCTTTGAAATCTATCTCTCATTTTTTAAATACTCATAAAGAAAATAGAACATATATTATCATTACGCATTACAATCGTATTTTGCATCATCTCAAGCCAGATTATGTGCTAGTCATGCGCGACGGTCGGATTGTAAAGGTGGGCGATAGTACCTTGGCCCAAGAAATTGAGGCAAAAGGGTATGAAAATATTAAATAGCTTGTAGGATGTTAACCCAATGTACTCAAGCTATTCAGCAGTTCAGTAGCCCAGTTATTTAAAGATTTAGAATATCAGCATTACTGAAAAGCTGCATTGCTGAGTATCTGAATCACTATTCTATAAGCTTAGAAATTCAATTATGTCCCAACAACAACAAGAAGATATACAATTTGACTACAAATACGGCTTCTCTATGCCCGAGAAGCCAGTCTTTAAATCCAAGAAAGGTCTCGATGAAAGTGTCATCCGACAGATTTCCCAGATAAAAGAAGAGCCCGCCTGGATGCTTGAATTTCGCCTCAAGTCCTACAAGGTTTTCCTCGAAAAAAAGATGCCAACCTGGGGTGGAGATTTGTCTAAAATCAATTTTGACGATATTTACTATTATCTTCGATCTACTGAAAAACAGGTCAATTCGTGGGAAGATCTACCAGCCGAAATCAAAGAGACATACGATCGTATCGGTGTCCCTGAAGCAGAGAAAAAGTTCCTCGCTGGCGTCTCTGCACAATATGAATCCGAGGTTGTCTACGAAAGTATCAGTCGGGAGCTTGAAAAAGATGGCGTTATTTTCTGCGACATGGATACAGGTCTTCGTAAATATCCAGATATCGTCAAAGAATATTTTGGCACTCTCATTCCACCCCACGACAACAAATTTGCGGCCCTCAATTCGGCAGTCTGGTCCGGCGGTTCCTTTGTGTATGTCCCCAAAGGCGTAAAAGTCAAACTTCCTTTACAGGCATATTTCCGTATAAACTCAGAGCGATTTGGTCAATTTGAACGCACGCTTATCATCGCCGAAGAAGGCAGCGATGTGCATTACATCGAAGGTTGTACAGCCCCTATTTATACGACAGATTCGCTGCATTCAGCAGTGGTTGAAATATTTGTCAAAAAAGGAGCACATGTACGCTACACCACCGTCCAAAACTGGAGTAAAAATGTCTACAATCTCGTCACCAAGCGTGCTAAAGCCGAGGAAAATGCATTTATGGAATGGGTAGATTGCAATATAGGCAGTCAGCTTACCATGAAATATCCAAGTGTCTACATGACAGGTGAAGGCGCTCGAGGAGAAGTCCTTTCTATCGCATTTGCCGGCCGCGATCAGGTCCAAGACGCCGGAGCCAAGATGATGCATTTTGCACCCAATACATCTTCACGCATTGTTTCCAAGTCGATTTCCAAAGAAGGCGGCCGCACTTCGTATCGTGGTCTTGTTCAAGTATTTCCAAAAGCCAAAAATTCTTCAGTTTTTGTTTCCTGTGATGCACTCATCCTCGATGAAGCCTCACGATCAGATACCTATCCCTATATGAAGATTAAAGAAAATGATGTTGAGATCCAGCACGAAGCCACAGTCGAAAAGTTGGGCGACGAAAAGCTATTTTATCTTATGTCTCGCGGGCTTTCCAAAGGCGATGCCGAATCAGCGTTGGTACTCGGATTCATGGAGCCGGTGACCAAAGAAATTCCACTTGAGTACTCTATTGAATTAAATCGTTTAATCCGTCTTGAAATGGCGGGAAGCGTAGGATAAATAATACAAAACAATATGTCATCCTGAATTTATTTCAGGATCTCTCGTTTCCAAACGAGATGCTGAAACAAGTTCAGCATGACACGTGAAAATAGCTGGTAGCAATTAGTAAAACTATGAAATTTATAAACCTCAATACCGAACAAAAAGAGCATATGGTCTTTAGCGAAAAAGGAGAGAAGTATGTGGTCTTCTTTCACAATATTTCAGGCAAACTTACCTTTGAAATTGCTCAGTCCGATATAGAAGTATATATCTATGGCCTTTTTACCGGCAAAAAGGCAGACGATTTTCGTATAGAGACAATTCAGCACCATACTGCGCCCGGCTCACTGTCAGACCTTCTCATAAAAGGCGTTTTTGATGACGATTCCCGTTTTGTGTACCAGGGTTTGATCCGACTCGAAAAGACAGCCCAGCAAAGCCATGCCTATCAGAAAAATCAGAATATCATTATGTCCCCACAAGTATTTGTCGATTCTCGGCCATTTCTTGAAATTTTGGCCAATGATGTGTTTTGCACCCATGGCTCGACTACCGGCAAGCTCAATAAAGATCAGATTTTTTATGCACAAAGTCGTGGTTTATCCGAGCCCGAAGCCAAAGATATGCTAGTAGATGGTTTTGTAAAAGAAATTTATCACAAAGTGCAAGAACACGTCCCGGAATTTAAAATGGAAAGTTAATAATGGATCTGAGGGAATATAGACCCTGGATTCCCGCATTCGCGAGAATGACAATAAACATATCTTAAAAGTATTACACCATGTTTAATCCCAAAAACATCAAAAAAGATTTTCCTATTTTCTCCCACCTACCAGGTCTCGTATATCTAGATTCCACAGCCACATCCCTCAAACCTATTTCTGTAATAGATAAAGAAGTAGAGTATTACAAGCAGTACTCAGGCAATGTTCACCGTGGCATTTATGATATTGCAGAAAAAGCGACGCAAGAATATGAAGAAACCAGGAAGATAGTCGCCCGCTTCATCAATGCCTATACATCCGAAGAAGTAGTTTTTACACGAGGGACAACAGAAAGTATAAATGTAGTTTCCTCCACACTGGGTCTTGATACTATTGAAGAAGGAGATGAGATTGTCACGACCATCATGGAGCATCACTCCAATTTTATCCCTTGGCAGCAACTT
>CAZPYR010000124.1:0-3053 GCA_964590815.1 uncultured Gammaproteobacteria bacterium
TTTGGCTGGTCAAACGAGTGAACGGTCAAGACTACGAACATCCAACTCAAAAACCTCCAACGTTGTATGAGAAGGTGCTTCGTCGCTGTACTAAGCCCGGAGATATTATTCTCGATTTATTTGGTGGTTCAGGAAGCCAGCTTATCGCCGCCGAACAGCTCAAGCGAAGAATGTTCCTCTGTGAGATTGACCCTGTTTTTTGCGATGTCATTGTTTCCAGATACCAACAGTTAACAGGAAAGGAGGCTATATATGTCGATTCAGAAAAATAACATATTCAAATTGGACCAGCATTTACTTGCCTGCGGTGATGCGCTTGATCCAGAAATAGTAAGCAGAATAATCGGTGATCGGCAGATCTCACTCATTCTGACAGATATGCCCTATGGAGTTGGATATGTCGAAAACAAAGTGGGATTTAATCATATTAAGAAGTCGAAAATTATCGCAAACGATCACGAACAGAGTGAAGACGAATATCAAAAATTCACAAGTGACTGGTTAGATTTGGTTAAGCCTTATCTTTCCAAAAAGAATAGTTATTATCTTTTCAATTCCGACAAGATGCTTTTTGCCATGAGGGATGGGTTACTAAAGTCTGGATTCAAGTTTGCTCAGCTTCTTATCTGGGTAAAGAACCATGCTGTTCTAGGACGGTTGAATTACCTTCCTCAACATGAACTCATCGCTTACGGCTGGTATGGAAAGCATGCATTCCAGAAATCACAGGATAAAAGTGTTTTGTTTTATCCCAAACCTAATAAAAGTCCACTTCATCCAACAATGAAACCTGTCGGATTGTTGCGTAATCTAATCCTCAATAGTTCTCGGATCAATGATTGGGTGTACGACCCGTTTTTAGGTTCAGGGTCAACACTTATGGCCTGCGAACAGACAAGACGCAGATGCATCGGCATAGAACTTGATCCCGAATATTGTCAGGTTATTATTGATCGCTTCGAAAGAGTGACAGGTAAAAAAGCCAAAAGATTATGAAAAACAAACAACTTACAGTAAAGGACCGAATAAAAGCTGATCAGGATTTGCTGCTGGAACAATTGAAAAAGACTCCAATCGTTCAGGTAGCATGCGAGAAGATTGGTATCGGGCGTTCAACTTATTATCGCTGGAGGGAAGAAAACAAAGACTTTACCAAGCAAGCAGATCAGGCCCTTCAGGACGGGAAACTGCTGGTAAATGATATGGCAGAATCACAACTCATTTCTGCTATTCGAGATAAAAACATGACCGCAACTATCTTCTGGCTTAAATATCATCACCGGGATTATGCAACAAAAGTTGAAGTTACAACAACGCAGAAACCTCAGGAAGCATTAACACCCGATCAACAAGAGACAGTTAAGGAAGCACTAACTTTAGCAGGCTTAGTACAAAGTAGTTCAGAGAATAATTTATAGACATATATGAAAAATCAAATACACAACAAGCTATATAAACTTTTTACTGATCGTACTGCCAGAATAGAAGCCACCCAACAAAACCTTCTATTATTCTTTACTTTTTATTTTAATAAGTACATCACTTACTATATCGCTCCATTTCAGATTGAAATGCTACAAATTCTGCAAAACCTTAACTATAAAACTATTGCTATTACGGCTTTTCGCGGATCAGGAAAATCAACTCTTTGTAGTCTGGTATATGTCATATGGGCTATCATCGGCATTCATCAAAAGAAAAATGTCATTATTGTTTGCCAGACGGAGGATAAAGCCCGACAGACTCTGATCAATATAAGACGTGTACTTGAGTCTTTCCCTGTTCTTCTTAATGATCATGGTACTTTTTACAGCAATAGCGATGAATGGAACAAGAGAACACTCGTTATTTCAAAGTATCAGGCTCGTATAACTGTTGTGTCAGTAAGTGAAAGTGTTCGTGGAATTTTACATGATAACGTCCGTCCAGATCTCATCGTTTATGACGATATAGAAGACAGACAGTCAGCTATGACACAGGAAGGTAGGGATAAAGTACAGGATATCTTAGGAAGTGAATTTATGCCGCTTGGTACCCGAAACACTCGGCATGTGTATATAGGGAACCTGGTGCATTTGGATTCAATGATGTCGCGGCTCAAAAAGCGGATTCTTGCAGGTAGTATGAGTGGTATTTATAAGGAGTACCCACTGGTTACAGATGACGGCATAATAAACTGGCCGGGGCAATTTCCTGATATAGAAGCAATTGAAACGTTGAGAAAACAGCAAATCAGTGATGAATATTTCCAACAGGAGTACCTGCTTAAAATTATTCCTGTCGGGAAACAACTTATTTCTCCGGAAAATATAAGACGCTACTACGAATCTGATCTGCGTTCTCGTGCAGATTTTCAGATGTATCTTATTACTATTGATCCCGCTGTTTCTGGTGATCATACGCTCAAACGAGATAAAACCGGCATTATTACATGGAGACAATACGGATCTGGCGAAAAGGTTTCCTATTATATGTCACCTAATCCAATTAATGATTGGCTCGAATGGCCGGAAATAATTGAAAAAGTAAAACATATAGTATCTTCATTTGGATCAGCTCCCAGATACAAGATATTGGTTGAAGGCGGATCAACTCAAAAAGGATTAACTCAAATGCTGAAATATGAAGGATTTGATGCGGAGGAAGTTCTTCCTAATGGGAATGACAAGCGTACAAGGGTAGCCATGACAGTGCCATTACTGGCAAATAAACTTCTATTTCCTATAGAAGGAATCGATGAGTTGGAGCAACAGATGTATTATTTCGGAGTAGAACGATATGATGACCTTGTCGATGCGCTGACACTTCTAACTCTTGCTATGCCTGAAATTGAAGCCCATTTATCTTCGGGTGTTGTAGTGTCTAACAATTTTTTATACGAACCCATCGAGAGAATCATGAATAATATGTACAGTTCCGATGATGAAGATGAACACAGGACAGTTAATGACTGGAGAAGCTGGATAAGGTTAATGGGATAGTGTCTGCTTACTGTAGTTAAGAGAAACACCGCCATTTTCATGGTTAAATGCTAACTGTAGCTAAGTGGTGTT
>CAZPYR010000125.1:0-3030 GCA_964590815.1 uncultured Gammaproteobacteria bacterium
TGGGGTAATCCGAAATTCAAGCAAGAATATATGACCATGTTACAACACGGCTATGAGCAGAGTATCCCTTTGGTAAGTTTAAAAGATGAGCAAGCGTTGTGGGGAGATGGAGAAGTGTGGAAGTGGTGGAGGATATAACTTGGGTTGAAAGTGAGCAAATTATCTCATGATCTTATTATGGTTCTTCCTAAAAGTGGGGAGGATTAGGCTATACTAAAATATCATATGATAATTCTGCTTAAGCTGGGAATTTGGTGTTTGCTTTGGGTTACTACGTTCGGCTCTTATTATTTTTACTTTAAGCCAAAGTTATGGTATTACCATACAAAAAGCCTACTATATTTGGGCATATTCTTTGTTTTACCTCTAATATCTCTTCAAGTATTTAGAGTTTCGTTGCCAGACAATTTATATCGGCTAGATAATTTCATCTTGCTAGCCAGTATTTTAGTGTGTAGTTATCTGATCTATGTCAAATTAGCTGCCAGAAAATTTAGGGTGACAGAGCAAGTTATCAGGCAGTTCTGGATATCAAAGACAGCCGAAATTGGCGCTCAGCAACTACTTATCTATATATTGTTGTCAATACTACTTCTCAGATATGAGTCTAGTGAGGCACTGTTATATTTAGTGGTTATATTCACGTGTTTGCATCTTCCATTGTTATTGCTTCTGAAGCAACCGTATGCTTTGGTTTTAGTTGTGAGTGCAGTTATGGGAGCGTATGTTTTTGGGTTGATCAATATCTATCTGGGCAATGGACTGGTGATTTCGTTCGGAATCCATATGCTTTTTTATTGCATCATTACTAGTGTATTCCTAAAGGAGATTCCGACGTGATGACTATTATTCAAACGTGCAAGGATATTTTTTAAGAATGTCTGTTTGCGTAGCTTTATAAAGTGACCCTTTGGATCTGGTACAGAATTTAGGGATAACATCTTCAATTTTTTTAATTCCGATATAATGAATCTATGAAACTTACATTTTTACACAAAGTGTTTTTACTCATTTTATTCTGTTTCATAACGTTTTCTATTTATCAATATTATTTAAATAACTCTCTGAAAGAAAACCCTATCTACTGTGGCGGAGATTGGAATTACAATACAAAATGTCCTTTAGGTTCATACTGTACCGAACAAAAACTTCAAGGCGGCTCATGCACACCATATATATCTTTTTCTCAGGCATTTAGCGAACCGCAAGAAACAGTAAAAGCCAAAACAGGTGTATCAAATTGGGAAGAATGTATTAAGTCTAAAGATCATCAATTAATCGAAACTAAACCTGGAATTTGTAGACTCGCCACAGGCGAAGAAATTGTACAAGATAATTACGACTATAACAGATTCTTGAATTTAACAAACTGGGATATTACTTATCAAGAGTGTATAAAAACAAAAAATTATAGCACCAGACATATACCAAACCAAGGCTATTTACGATGCATAACCATAGATGGAAAAATCTCAAATCCAATAAAAATTATTGGGTTATGAAAGATGTTAAGGATAAATAACTCTACGAAAGGCGGGATCGCATAGACTAGTTTTCTGAATATATTAACCACGGTTTATTTTCTTTAATTTCATTATTAAAAAATATGGAAAATGAGCAATATCTATATCTTCAAGGACATCTGCTTCATTCGTCTCGATCATTTTTTCAATAAAAAGCTGATTATCAGCAAATACATTTATATAATCAGAAAGTGTATGGTGCCAGTGTTGATATCTATTAGTTTGATCTTCAATTAAGCCTGTTTTGAAATAATTGCTGATTGTCCTGCCAATTTTTTTGCCTTTTTCATCTATCACACTTTGGGTATACGGAGGATTCTCAAAACAAGGGTGAATTGTGCTTACAATTACTTCACCACCATTTTTTATCACCTGACTAATTCTCCCAATTACTAAACCCAAATTTTCAAGATCGAGCACAACCATATTAAGAAGTACTGTATCAAAAGTTTCATCAGGGAACTTGATCTGAGCAAGATCCTCAACAAGAAATTCAACATTAGCGGGTATACCTCGTGTTTTAGCTTTCTCTATGAGTTCATTCGTGAAATCTATACCTACTACATGGCTGGCTTTTTCGGCAATTTTCCGAGTCCAGTATCCATTGCCGCACCCGGCATCAAGAACAATTTTACCTTTTAAGTCGCCAAGAAGTTTTTCAACAATGGGATTGATAAAGAGTTGCTGGGATTGATCACCTATCTCATTTACATCTGCATCGTATGCTTTTGCAATGGCTGACCAGTATTGTTTGTGTTGTGACATAAATGATTATTACTAAAGTCAAAAATTAGCCTTACAGCTCAATATATATAGGTTTGACTGTTTATGTCCTGTCTGGTGACCCATCGGTCTTGGAATTGGAACCAAGTATATCTTGAATATAAAAAGTTGTATTCGGTTTTAAATCTATGCTTAACTCACAACATGGTTAGATCCCCAAGGAATATAGAACCTTTTAATTCAAGTATAGCTACTTAAGCGCTTCACTTCCAACATTTCTGTCCTCAACTATGAAGCTGTCTTGTTTAAAACGCACCTCTAATGATGCAGGTTTACCTTCTGTTCTTAGCTCAGTATTGATTGGAGGTAATGCAAAATCACTGCAAAACTGATTCCACCTCCTCAAACCAAAGGAATCAGATCTGCTTTGATCAATGGGCATTGTAATGGCACCAGTATATGTTTTAGGGTCACATTCAATTTCAATTCTATCTCCCAATGTTCCTGTGCCTACATAGATCGTACATCTTCGATTTATCATTAAGTCCTCTATATCCAATTCAATTTCTCTATCGTTTAATATGTCCCCTGGTTCTAAGTTTCTATCTTTCTCGTAATTATCAGGATCAATTCTTGCTCTTAGTTTGCGCAAGCCCCAAGCAAGCATATTTTTATCGGACTGTTCAATGCCTCGTATTATGACTTCCAGTAATAACATTCCACGTGGTAACTCACTAAATTTTCTCAGATCTTCGGCTGATGGAGGTTCTCCTTTGATGTTATC
>CAZPYR010000126.1:0-1074 GCA_964590815.1 uncultured Gammaproteobacteria bacterium
TACGATTTCTTTTCTTTCAGTATGCCGTCACGTCCTCCTTGGTATATCACTTCCCCACCACCATCGCCTCCGTCTGGACCCATATCCACTATATACTGCGCATTTTTGATCACGTCCAGATTGTGTTCGATACAAATCACCGTATTTCCTTGCTGTACAAGCTCGTGCATGGCCTCGAGGAGCTTTTCCACATCGGCAAAGTGCAAGCCAGTCGTTGGCTCATCGAGGATATACAGCGTATGACCTCGCGTGGCAGTCGACAGTTCATCGGCGAGCTTTATACGCTGAGCCTCACCTCCAGAAAAAGTAGGCTGTCCGAGTTGTATATACCCGAGTCCTACTTTTTGCAAAAAATGTAGTTTATTGATCATGCGGTGATGGTTTGCAAAATAGTCTGCGGCCTCATTCACAGTCATTTCCAAGACGTCGTAAATTGTTTTATCTTTATATTTCACTTCGAGTGTTTCACGGTTGTATCGCTTTCCTTCACACACATCACATTTCACATATACATCCGATAAAAATTGCATTTCTATCTTTATGACGCCTGCTCCCTGACATTTTTCACAGCGTCCACCTTTCACGTTAAAAGAAAATCGTCCCTTTTGGTAGCCGCGGGCCCGAGCTTCTACTGTGCCCGCAAATATGTCTCGAATTTCATCAAAAAGACCTATATATGTTGCCGGGTTTGAGCGAGGAGTGCGGCCAATCGGTGATTGATCCACCAGGTAGACACGGTCTATATATTGGTGGCCCTCTAGGCGTTTATAATCGCCTATAAATTCATTCCACTGGTTATTGAGGTGTAGCTTGAGCGCCGGATAAAGGGTTTCCGTTATCAGAGTCGATTTACCAGATCCCGACACGCCTGTTATGGCAATAAGGTTATACAAGGGTATTTTTATCGTTACATTTTTCAAGTTAAAAGCGGTTGCTTCATGTAGTACAATCGAACCTTTTTTATCTTCAAGTTCGCGATTGGAAATAGGTATCACTCGTTTGCCCGATAAATACTGTCCAGTCAGTGCGTTATCATCTTTTTTCATTTCAGCCAATGTGCCGGCAAAAGTCACC
>CAZPYR010000126.1:1084-3027 GCA_964590815.1 uncultured Gammaproteobacteria bacterium
CCAAGTAATCGGCCGATTCCATCGTTTCCTGGTCGTGCTCTACCACAATCAGCGTATTACCAAGCTCTTTTAAGTTATGTAGCGTTTTTATGAGTGCCGAAACATCTCGTGAATGAAGCCCAATAGATGGCTCATCGAGTACATACAGCACACCGGTGAGCCCGGTACCTATCTGAGATGCCAGTCGTATACGCTGCAACTCACCGCCCGAAAGCGACTTGGCCGCCCGTGACACCGTGAGGTACGAAAGACCTACATTATGCAAAAATTTGAGACGCACCAGAATTTCCCGAAGTACAGATTTTGAGATCTCGGCTTCATATTCATTCAGTTCCAAAGACCCGCGGTGTCCTTCCTCTCCTATAAAATCGATAAGTTTCTTTATAGACCAATCTGTAACTTGTGAAATATTGTGTTTAGCGATCGTCACCGACAGAATTTCAGGCTTGAGCCGTGTTCCTTTACACGAGTCACATATTTCCTCTCGCATATACTTTGCTACATCTTGTCCATGGCCTTCACTTTCAAAATAGCGTTGCTCAAGTTCCTTTACCAGTCCTTTAAATTTTTCAAAAATCGAGGTGGGTCGGCCGAAACGATTTTCACCCTCCACTTGATAGGTGTTATCGGTGCCATGCAGCAATATGTTGCGCTTATCTTCCGGGAGTTTACCGATCGGGGTATCTACACTTATACGCTCGGCATCTGCCATTGTTTTTATCAGTCGCATGTGCCAGGTAGTTTGGTAGTAAAACTTAGGGTACGGCTGCATACCTCCCTCATTCATACTCAGATTCGGGTTGAGCAGAAGATCTGGATCAATTTTAAATATAGTGCCAATTCCTTTACATTTTGTACACGCCCCCAACGGTGAGTTAAATGAGAACATGCGAGGTTCAATCTCGGGCAGTGACAAATTGCAGTTGGGACAAGAAAAATTTTCAGAAAACAAATGTTCCTCTACTTTAACATTCTGAACACCATCCTTGCTATTCTGAACACCTCCCTTGTCATCCTGAACTTGTTTCAGGATCCCACTTTCAGGCAGGACCAGTATTACAAGTCCATCAGATAGATTGGTCCCCTGCTCCACAGCTGTCGTCAGTCGTGAGCGCATATTAGAAACAAATACATCATCCTTCATATCTGCGTACGACACCGAGATACTATCTATGTATACATCTATTGTGTGTTTATTGGCCTTGATGAGGTCGATATCATCTTCTATCGCAAAATCATGCCCATCTATTCGCACTTTGCTATAGCCCTTACTTTGTATATTGGTAAACAGGTCTTTAAATTCCCCTTTTCTATTACGTACCACAGGTGAAAGCACCTGGAGTACCAGCGGTTTGATTTTGTCCTCGCTTACTGCTTTTTGTATCATTTCCACCATACGAGTCACGATCTCGTCAACTGAAAGCTTTCGTATTTCAATATGGCAGTTTGGACAGTGAGGGTGGCCTATGCGGGCAAACAGTACTCGTAGATAATCATATATTTCAGTTATGGTGCCCACCGTCGATCGTGGGTTATGAGATGCCGTCTTTTGGTCGATAGAAATCGAGGGAGAAAGCCCTTCGATGAGATCTACATCCGGCTTGTCCATGATCCCCAAAAATTGGCGTGCGTACGCAGAAAGAGACTCCACATAGCGGCGTTGGCCTTCGGCATAGATGGTGTCAAATGCAAGCGACGATTTTCCCGATCCCGATACACCCGTGAATACAATAAATTTATTTTTAGGTATCTCCAAATCGATATTTTTCAGGTTGTGCTGTCGTGCTCCTCGCACACGGATAGTATTTAGCATAGATATGTAATGAGGTAAACAATCGTTTCCTCAAACGTATAAGTGTACACGGTTTTTATTCAAACTTCAAGTAGTTGTATGAGTTACGTAGATATGAGACTGATGAGGGATAATTGATAATAGGTAATCC
>CAZPYR010000127.1:0-2823 GCA_964590815.1 uncultured Gammaproteobacteria bacterium
GATTGTCACGACCATCATGGAGCATCACTCCAATTTTATCCCTTGGCAGCAACTTACCGCGCAAACTGGAGCTATCTTAAAAGTAATCGAACTGAAAGATTTTGAGCTCGCTATTATCGAAAACGATCGTTCAATTTATTTGAACGGTATTATTACCAAGAAAACAAAAATTTTAGCCCTTGGGTATGTCTCCAATACACTTGGTACCATCAACCCGATAAAAGATATCATTGCGGCAGCCCGTAAGATCAATCCACAGATTGTCGTTGTGGTAGACGCGGCCCAAGCTGCGCCTCATATGAAAATAGATGTTCAAGATTTAGGGTGTGATTTCCTTGCGTTTTCATCGCATAAAATGCTCGGGCCTACGGGCGTTGGTGTCCTCTGGGGACGATACGAATTGCTTGAGAAAATGTCGCCCTATCAGCTTGGGGGAGAAATGATTCGTGAAGTGACACTTGAAAGTACTCTTTACAAAGAACCCCCTCACAAATTTGAAGCAGGCACCCCCAATATTGCGGGAGTCATTGCACTCAAAGCCGCGATACAGTATTTAGAAAAGGTAGGCTTTGATGCGATCCGTACCCATGAAATGGCACTCGTTAAAAAAGCAGAGATGCGTCTCGTAGAGGAATTTGGCGAAGCCCTCACTTTTTATCATCCGGTATCAGACGAGCGTCGCACTGGCATACTCACTTTTACCTTCAAAAATATTCATCCTCACGATATTGCCCAGGTATTAAACGATGATGCGATTTCCATACGCGCGGGGCATCACTGTACGCAGCCACTGCATAAGTATCTCAAGTCCGCGGCCACTGCTCGCGCCAGTTTTTATATATACAATACCGAAGAAGATATTGAAAAATTAGTACAAAGTTTGCACAAAGCAAAAAAGATTTTTAAAAAATAATTAATCTATTGTCATTCCGGGCTTGACCCGGAATCCAGGGTTTATAATTCCTGGATCCCCGCTTTCGCGAGGATGACAACATGTACATTATTACAATACAATATGTCAATATACGGCGACATCATACTCGATCACTATCAATTTCCCCGCAACAATAAAAAACTGGAAAAACCCACTCACCAGGTCCATGTGAGCAATCCTTTATGTGGTGATGAACTAGATATGGAAGCCGCGCTTGGCGACGGTATCCTTCAAGAAATTGGTTTCCACGGGCAAGGCTGTGCCATATGTATTGCTTCGGCGTCTATCCTTTCAGAGTATGCCAAGTCAAAACACGTGTCCGAACTTGCCAAACTTACGCCCGAAGATGTACTGAAACTTATTAAAGTTGAGCTTTCACCAAATCGCATGAAATGTGGTTTGCTCGCTTGGGAAGGACTGATTAAATTAATTAAGAATTAAGAATTAAGAATTAAGAATTAAGAATTAAGAATTAAGAATTAAGAATTATTAAACTACTCAGATCACAATAACGCATTCAAAATTATTATATAATGAGTTTCGTTACATGTTCAAAATTCGTCATTAGTCTCTAGTCATTAGTCATTAGTAATTAGTAATTCACCCTATGTCTGACCAAAATTTGTTAGATCCAACAAAACCTCACGGACCAGTGCAGATTCGCACACTCAAAATGCATGTAGATAAAGATTTATGCATTGGCGCTGCAACCTGCGTGGCCATTGCCCCCAATACATTTACTCTCGATTCCGAAGCAAAAGCAATTATTCTTAGTACTGCCGATGCAGATACCGATGATACGATCATAGATTCAGCACGAGGTTGTCCCACAGCGGCAATAATCATAGAAGATGATAAAGGAAACAAAATATTTCCAATCTAAGGCGAGCTGGTAGCTTGTAGACAGTAGCTTGTAGGAATGTAAATACGACACCTTGTCTACTCAATTTGTAATTCAGTATTATTTATACTAGACTTACTTTATGGAGCAGAATAATCATTCTCCTGTAATAGTAAGCCAGTCACAAGGCTCAAAAGCATGTAAGCCGCTCAGTCGCGAATGTCCGATGTGTGGACTTACGACTATAAAAGGTATGCCAGGTGGGCGCGACGCAACCTGTACAAATTGCGGATATAAAGATCCGTGTTGTTATGACTGAATACAAAGGTGTTTTAGTTTGCAGAGTGTCATTCCCGCGAAGGCGGGAATCTAGGCACAATCAAACAAGCCTGGATCCTCGATCAAGTCGAGGATGACATATACACTATTTTTAACTCATAATTTAATAAACTATGAAATATAACTGGAAAATTGGCGGAGAAGCAGGCTTTGGGATCATGACATCAGGACTTATAGTTGCTAAAATCGCGACCAGGTCCGGCTACCATATATTTGATTATTCCGAATACCCTTCACTCATCCGTGGTGGACACAATACCTACGAAGTCGCAATCTCCAATGAACCAATAGGAGCCAGTAAATGGGAAATAGATATGCTCGCGTGCCTCAATAAAGACACCTTTGAAATACACAAACATCGACTCCATGAAAACAGCTACGTCATATACGATCCCGACGAATTCCAGCCCGAAGGGAACTATCGTTTAGTGCAAATCCCCTTTAAAAAAATCAAACAGGAAGAGCAAGTCCACCAGCAGTTGCTCAATACTATCGCCATTGCTGCAAGTTTAGTGCTCATGGGTGGAAAGATTGAGACCTTTGAAGATATTATTCGCACGCAATTTGGTCGCAAAGGAGCAGAAGTAGTAGATCTCAATCTCAAACTTATACGACACGGTCTAGAATATGTACAAAAAAGTGGCGTAGAGATCCTCTCTATACTCAACACTCGCTCCGATGCCCCGACAAAAGCTATCATGACAGGAAA
>CAZPYR010000128.1:0-2733 GCA_964590815.1 uncultured Gammaproteobacteria bacterium
TTCCATATGCATCTACACTCACCACTGGTACATTGCCAGTCGAGCCATATGTCCCGGCCGTCACTCCTGTCGTATTGAGCCCCAGTGTTCCTCCGGCATTTGATAAACCAGCACCTGTGAAATCTGTGATGTAATCTCCTGCAAGTGAAATTCCTCCCCCGATCACAGCTGTGGTGCCTACACGCACCGACCCATTTACATCGAGGGTATATCCGGGTGTCGTGGTGCCTATACCCACATTTGTTCCGTCTGTGTATAATGAAGAAACTCCTGTTATAGAATTTGAGCCACTCCAGTAAGTGAGAAAGCCACTATTTGGAGACCCTGTTTTTGTGATACCGCCTACGCCACTAATCGTAGCACATGCCCACGCACTTCCGTTCCATGACAAGACTTCATTACTGTTACAATTTCTTAGCAAAGATACCTGTCCTGAAGAAAATTCCAGACCTGATCCAGTAGCCAAGTTGAGTTGCAAGGTGTTACTACTCACGGTAAACCCATTGCCCATAAATTCGGTAATAATATCTCCTCCGATATTTATACCTGTAAACTGAACCGTCGCTCCCGTATGTATATTTTGAGGTAATGACAATGTGATAGCGCCGGTTGAACCAGAAGCCGTAATCTGATTGGTTGTCCCGGCAACAGAAAGCACACCACTGTTATATAGAGTTACAGCTCCAGCTGTATTGCTGAGACCAATTCCTGTACTTGATGTAAAAGATACTGTTTGTCCCGAGGTAATATTGGTATTTGCCCCGGCCGCAGAAAATACCCAGCGCTGATAGTTGTCATAACTAATATTTTGATTTGAAATCGAGGTTATCCGTCCAAAAGCATCGACAGTTAGAATAGGAATATTCGTACTGGAACCATAGCTGCCAGCAGAAGCGCCAGAGTTGGCCAACCCTAAAGTGCCACTCGCATTAGACAATCCCGTGCCTGTGAAATCTGCAATATAATCTCCGCCCAAAGATATCCCGCCGCTTACAATCGCCGTTGTTCCAACTCTCACAGAACCATTTACATCTAGTTTATACTGCGGTGCAGTTGTTCCAATACCGATAGCAGTTCCGTCTGTATAAAGGGCAGATGTGCCAGTAATACTATTTGTACCAGACCAATAGGTTAAATACCCATTTTGAGGTGATCCGGCTTTAATAATACCGCCAACACCACTCACCGATGAACATACCCAGCTCGAGCCATTCCATGATAAAACCTCATTTATGTTACATGTTTGTAGTACAGACAGTCCACCATCTACAAATTCAAGGCCTGAGTTGGCTGCTAGTTTAACCTCTAAACTGCCTCCACTCACTGTCAGCCCATTTCCCATAAATTCAGTAATAATATCACCACCGATATTTATGCCGGTAAATTGTACTGTGGCACCTGTATGGATGCTTTGAGGAAGGGACAAGGTTATACCCCCAATACTGGCACTGGCATTTATCTGGTTTGCAGTTCCTACAATCGAAGTCACACCACTGTTATAAAGAGTGAGTGCTCCTGAAGAATTACTGACACCAATCCCCGTAGATGAAGTAAATGATACCGTACTTCCGGAATTGACAGTTGTGATATTTCCTCCTGCATTTAGTATCCAGTTTTGAAATCCACCTCCAATTGAGGCAGTAGATATGTTGTTTATTCGGCCATACGCATCGGCACTAATGACAGGCACATTTCCGGTCGAGCCATATGTCCCGGCTACAACTCCGCTTGTAGAAAGTCCCAGAGCCCCAGCAGAATTTGAAAGACCAGTTCCTGTGAAATCTGAAATGTAATCACCACTTAGTGATACTCCCGATCCGATAACTGCCGTTGTCCCGATTCCGACCGCTCCGTTTACATCGAGCGCATAGTTTGGATTTGTCTTTCCAACACCGACATTTCCTCCCACGAGACCAATAGCATCGGTAGCACTATCTATAAATTGTATCCGTGCCGCAGCAGCACCCAATCCGGCATATCCACCATCGGTGAAAAATAATGAACTACCCGGTGTCCCACTGGTAAAAGCATCACCACTGGTGATATTCCCAACAGCCGATATATCCCCAGCTCCTACACTTCCGCCAGTTACACTTTGCCAACTGAGAACTCCTGTTCCGCTTGTGGTGAGAACATAGCCGCTTGACCCATCGCCTGTGGGTAACGTATATGTTACATCGCTACTTTGATCCCCGCCTTGAAATACGGTGTAGTATTGTGGACCTGAACCACCTTCGCGGATACCGAGTGTACCCGCTACTGAAAGCATTTGTCCCGGCGTTGTGGTGCCTAGGCCAATATTTGTCCCGTCTGTATATAATGCTGAATTTCCTGTAATCGAATTTGTTCCGCTCCAATACGTGAGATATCCAGAAGCAGGACTGGCTGTTTTAGTAATACCACCCACCCCAGATATGCTCGCACAGGCCCAGGCACTTCCGTTCCATGACAAAACTTCATTACTATTACAACTTCGCAACATCGAGATTTGACCTCCGCTAAATTCGAGACCACTACCAGAGGCCAGATTGAGTTGCAATGTATTTGAAGAAACAGTCAACCCATTGCCGATAAATTCTGTGATCGTGTCTCCTCCGATCGTGATCCCAGCAAACTGCACTGTCGCTCCTGTATGTATATTTTGAGGCAATGACAAGGTGACAGCACCTGTTGAGCCCGAAGCAGTGATTTGGTTGGGCGTACCGGCCACTGATGTAACGCCACTATTGTATA
>CAZPYR010000129.1:0-2603 GCA_964590815.1 uncultured Gammaproteobacteria bacterium
GCGTAGGCAATACTGAAGAAAAGGACGAACGGGTAATTGTCCGTTTCGAGTTGCATAGTTAAGGGTCTCGCCTTACATCGTACAACAGCGTGTATGCGGTTACGCTTCGCTTCACCCATATCGCTATCGCGACATCGCATACACGCGAACGTTATATGAAATATGCTTTTCTTTTTACGGCTAACGCCTAACACTTTTCTATAATGGACAAATTTGATTTTTTTCTTTTTAATAGAGGGGAAAGAAAGAAGGTGTTTTCTCCGCTTCGCTCCGAAAACGATTTAAAATAAAAAATTATGACTTATTATTGCTCACATATTGCCAAGGAACATCAAAAAGAGTGGGAAACATTGATACAAAAAAATAGCGCTTCTGGTTTTCATCAATCATTTGCTTGGTCAAAATTCAAACAGACGCAAGATTGGGAGATATACAAAATCGGAATCTTTTCCACAAAAAATCGAAAATTGATTGGAGGCTGTTCAGTTCTTGAGTTTTCTTTTTCAAACGGCACCAACTTTCTTTATATACCCGAAGGGCCAGTACTTGATTATGAAAATGAGGATAACCTGTTTTGGCAATGGCGCATGCTTGAAACAGCTTTGCACAGCATTATTTCTCTTTCACCGGATAAACAAACTACGCATCTTCGCATTGAACCAAGAACCACAAAAGTACCAGATTGGTTTCTGACCGGTTTTGTAAAAGCCCCTATAAATCTACAACCTCGTCATACTCAAGTGCTAAACCTTGATATGACAGAGGAAGCAATTTTGGCTCAAATGAAACCAAAGGGAAGATATAATATCAGGCTCGCTCAAAAAAAAAGTGTAAAAGTATCCGAGATACCTTTCGACAAAATCGATACCTTCTATGAGATTTACAAAACAACCTACGAACGAAATAAATTTGAAGGAAAAGATCTCGATTTTTTTCAAAAATACGCCAAATGCTGCGGTGAATTTTCCAAAGTGTTTATTGCTCAATCTGAAAATAATATTCTTGCCACCGCAATTGTCGTTTACTTTGGTGATAGAGCGACTTATTTTTATGGGGCTTCAAGCGACCGCATGAGAGAATACATGGCACCTTATGCCTTGCACTGGCATATAATCCAGGATGCCAAAAAGAAAGGATACAAAGAATACGATTTTTGGGGCATAGCAAAAGATGAAACTGACACTAAGCACGAATGGTATGGACTTACTAAATTCAAAAAACAATTCGGCGGTAATCAGTTAGATTTTATTGGAGCCTATGACTATGTAATCCAAAAAAATCTATACGAAGCTTTCATAAAAAAACACGAGCTGGAGTAAACAAAAAACCCTGCACTAGGCAGGGTCTGGTAAATCTCAATTTAGTTTGATTTCTCTGACTTATCATCTTTGTAAGACTTTTCGTCTTTAGATGATTTATTGTCGCTATAAGACTTGCTGTCTTTATATGAACGATCATTTTTATCACTCTTTTCATCCCTATAGGACTTACTTCCTTTGTAAGAGGTCTCGCTTTTTTGACTTTTTTCGTCTTTGTACGACGTCTCACTCTTTGAAGACTTTTCATCGCTATATGACTTTCCACCTTTATACGACTTCTCGTCTTTATAAGCTGCACTAGCAACAGAAGCGTTAAAGATTGAGACCAAAGCAATTGCCAAGAACCCAACTCTTTTGATCAATTTATTCATAAGTAGTATATTAAAACAAGTATTAAAGTATGGCAAGTATATCAAATTCAAGAATTTTGTCAAGTAAATGTAGCTTTTTCTGCTAATTTAAGCCACTTTTATACTTGATAAATGGTGTTTTGGCTCGCAAAATTCACCCCTTCACTTCCCCTCTTTTGCGAGCCAAAACGAAAAATCAAATTTGTCCTTTATTATAGAAAAGTGCGCCCTATCGGGCGAAAAAGAAAAGCATACATCATATAACACTGCGTATGCGGTTACGGCTTGCTCCGTACCTCCGCAAGCCTCCACCCATATTTGCCAGTGGTAAGCACTTCGTGCAATTATACCACTGGCAAACATCGCATACGCAGGAACGTTAGAGGAAATAAAATTATTTGACAAACAAGCGTAAAGCTATATAATAACATCTATCTTATAACATGAATATATGGCTTTAAATATGAAAGTAGAAATACTAGGTCCTGACGGTCAACCTACTGAAGAACGCAGAATACCTAAGTGTTATCCGTATCAAATTCCTAATTTACCTGCAAATACTAGTGATTTACGAATAAGTTGGCTCGATGAAAACGGAAAGACTCAACCAAATACAGTCCATAATTACAGAGTTGGTACACGTAAAGATGTAATAGAACTTCTAAATGTAAATAATAAATTAGGCGTATTTGCTGACAATACCGAGACAGATCCAGCTGATAGCAGATATATAGTTGCCCTAGATCAGGAATTTGATACTCGACGAATAACAAGCAAATAATTTTACAACCTCTAACAGCGTATATCTGGCTCGTTACACTCGCCCATATTCAGCGATGATGATAAAATCATATCATCGCCGAACATCAGATATACGCAAACGTTGTCGGAAATTATTTTTATTGACAAAATAGAGGTTATTAGGAATAATATT
>CAZPYR010000130.1:0-2560 GCA_964590815.1 uncultured Gammaproteobacteria bacterium
ACGAATATAAATGAACCTTCCGTAACTGCAGCTGTTGGGATAGTCACGGTGGTATTACCTGCTGGGATAGTACCTTCTCCAATACTCTTATTACTTATTGTGGCGCTACCCGTGGCTTCTACAGTTTCAACAGGATTTATGATCTCAAGCTTTTCAGTTTGTACTTTTTGGGCTGTGATAGTACCTTCTACCTTGACACTTCCTGTTGTATCAATCTTGACTTTACCATTCATAAAGTCCACATCCTCAAGTGCAAGTGCCTGTATCTTTAGTGGCCCGCCAATAGTATTTATCGTGCTTGCAGGAGCGGTAAGACTGTCGTCAAATCCATTGATGGTCAGGAAACCTGTTGATATATTGCCACTTACACCGAGATTATAGAGATTGGTATCACCGCCTACATTCAGACTATTCAAACTAAGATTTTCAGATAATGAGGCAGCTTCTGTAGCGGTACCAAGCACTGCTGCGCCACTTCCGGTGAGTAAATTCTCTTCAAGGAATGCCAGTCGTGCAGCCATAGAAGCCATTTTTTCATCCGACTTATCTGCTCGTATCTTCAGTTGATCAATCTCAGCGGCAATTGATGAGACTTGATTAATCTGGGTATTGGCAATCATCTCCTGAAGCATTGCTTCCATGCTAGACTGTTTTTCCTTAATACCGGCAATATCTGTTTCTGCTTGAGCAATTCGTATATCTTGTGTTTCATCGACAGTGGTTTCCATTGTGCTTACTTTCTGCTTTAGCGAGGATATCTCTCCATCGGTATCAAGTTTAAACTGAGTAAACTCTTGATTTTGAGCTTTAAGTCCTTCAAGCAAGAATGGTGTAAAACCACCGTATGCGACTGTCTTTATGCCATCCGAATTTGTTTGTACTAGTTCTGGGAAGACTGCTTCTACATCTTGTGCGATAAATCCATAACGAAGCTCATCGTCTTTCTGGGTCTTCCATTTAAATGAAACTCCATTCAATTTTGTAAGACTATCGAGCACATTAATTGATTGTAAGTTGGTGATATCTTTTTTAAGACTTCTATCTGATGTACACGTCCACGTCGTTGAGGTTGGATTAATTTCGCAATATCCATCAGTATCTTGGAATCTCACAGGAGCTCCATTGGAACTACGATATACGTGGAGAGGAGCTTGTGGTGTGGTGACACCGATCCCCATCCAACCAGTTGAACCATCAAAGACAAGCTTGGTCGTACCTCCACCTTGTACTTGAAGTTTGCCCGTACCTGATAGATCCATGACCACACTTCCTGTGCCGTAGGTTTTGAGTGTCAAATTATTATTTTCAAAGGCCTCTCCTGCAATAATTGACAATGGTCCATATGACTGTATATTTCCGCTTGTCTGATTGGTAAAGATCGCATCGTATGCAAAACTTGCGTCTCCTGCTGCTGTAAACTCATGAGGTACGGCAGATGTAATCTTTGAAGTACTGACCTTAAATACATCCGATCCATTGTTATAAAGAGCAAACATATTGCCACTTAATGTACCATTGGAACCGATATTAAGTCTAAACAGATCGCCAGTGGCAGTAGCTGTACTACTTGGGAGCCAGTCTATATTCATGAGTCTACCACTGGTCAAAGCAGTAGAAGTGGATGAGATATTAAAGCCTGTACCGGTAGACAGACCGTTGAGTGCGAGATTTACCGCTGTTCCACTGGTGATACTATTTCCTGTCATATTCAATATGCCATTGGTATTACTTGACAGTATGTCAAGTTTATATGAACTGGATGGTGAGGTAAGACCGATACCAACATTGCCATTTACGGTAGCTACAAAGGCAGGAGTTACACCTACGCCTACCTGGAAAAGTTGAGCTGGTATAGTAGTGCCAACTCCGACATTCCCTGCCGCACTTATAGTCATACGTACTACATCATTTGTACCAAGCTGTACAGCTCCATTGCTATCTAGAGTTCCGAGCAAAGTAGCATTTGCAATAGTACCCGTGTATGTATTATTTTCCGGGTCAACACCTGGATTGCCTACCGTTCCTAATAGCGATTGTACACCCTGCTGATCCTGTGAAAATTTAATATAAGCATTATTATCTTCACTGCCGCTTGCTGAATCCGATTGTAGATAAATGGCAGCATCATTCACTCCGCCGACATGCAAATTGTAATTTGGACTGGTTACTCCGATACCTACGCGTGAGTTACTACTATCAAATGTCACATATGGAGTTGTAGTCGAATAATTGACTATGTGAAGAGCATTCGCTGAATCTGCGTCAAATGGTCGAATAAATGATCCTGCAGGCATATTTAATACACTTTTATTATTAATGACGACAAACTCTGCATAAGGAGATGCATCATTTTTCCGGAAAGTCACACTATTTGAGGTACCAGCCTGTATATAAAGGTTATTATTATTTGCCTGATATATGCCTGCTCCCGTTGCGGTGGAAGTATCTGTGGTATTGCGGAATCTGATTCCTCGAGATCCGGCAAAATCACCATTATCAAGCATGAGCATGCCTCCTGATACATCGAGTCGTGATGCTGGTGCTGTAGTACCAATACCAA